>CAZTCE010000176.1:0-2923 GCA_964612205.1 uncultured Eubacteriales bacterium
ATCTTACACAAAAAAATTTTAACTTACTTTAGGCTTATTTGTCGTGTTCATTTTTACATGTCTGTACGTTAATATTACATTAAAATTGACATTTTTTCAACCCTTTTAAAAAAAGAAACGCTCTTAAAATGGAGGCTGCTGAAAAAGTAGCCTCCATTTTCTTCTTCTTTTTATTTTATCCACGCACTATCCGAAGGTCATCTAACACTTCACCCTGCACATGAATATATGGCATGTAGTAATTCTGTTGCCTAACAAATGAACCCGGTTGAGAAATATAAACATTGAATTCAGGATTATATATCTCAATCGTCTTATGAATGTGTCCACATTGTAAGAACCGTAACGGACGCTTTTGTCCATCATCGCATTTGATTTTCAAACCGCCATGTTTCTTAAACTCGTGTAATCTTTGCACTGTCGAAAAAACGTTATCGTGATAATAATATGCCTCCAAGTGCATCATTCTTTTTATCACGCCCGCGATTTCAAAATCTTGAATGTATCCGCTGTATGCCCGAAATTTGCACTGCTCACCTCTGAGCTCACATTCAAGCTGACTTAGTGGATTTTGAATTCCGTAGTAATCAAACTGAAATTCATGATTACCAGGAATCACCCTAAAATCAAGCGGATACTTCTTAAAGAGAGAAATTGCAATCTCCATTTGATTTTCAAAAACGTTCCTTACATTTTTTCTTTCGCAGCCTGGATAAACACCATCAAACAAATCTCCGGCTATGAAAACATATTCAACCCCCTTCTTCAATGCATAATCTAGAGCTGATTTGATTTTAGCAATTTCACAGTCAGGATGTCCTAAATGTAAATCAGCTATGTCCAGAAAATTAAATGTTCTTTGCTCATCACTAGCATACAACTTTTCAATACGAATACCGATTTTCTTCAACTTATAATAAGCACGTCCGTCCTTTCTCATTGTCATCACACCAAAACCGCACCGATTAGCAACACTGGTTAAGAGCTTTTTACTAATTCCTTTGTCATCAATTGTGACATAATCCGCATTGGCTGACTCCATGAATGTCAAAAGATTAACCAACAAACTTCACCTCCAAATTATTAGACGTAGCACCATCAAATTTTACCTCTTACGAGTTACATTATATCATTTAAGCTCGAAATATTCAACCTTAATTTTTACTAAAAATTCTCTCTTATTTATTTTTTCATTTACTTTATTAAGGTATTTCAACAAAATCATGTTCGCAAGCTCTTACTAATCTGTTCATAATAGCAAGCCCTATTCCCTCTGCCTTAACTCCTTCTATTATAGCTATGTCCACACCATAATCATCAATTTTTCTAAGCGAAGAAAAAATGTTATGTGATATTTCAAGCAAATTATTTCTACTTCCAATATCAACACAATCAAACATTTTATAACTTTCAAGATTCTCTGTTGTTGATAATATTAACGGTCTGCTGTACATATTTGCAATTTTCAACACTTCACTTATCATCTTTTCATTATCAAGACTATAAACTAATTTGCAATGCGTACTTGGGGCATAATGCCTATACTTCATTCCTGGCGACAAAACTTTTTCATTTGCATTTAATTGCCCCATTACATTTTTATCCACTTGCACATTTGCAACCACTTTTTCTATATCTTCTTTAGTTATTCTGCCAGGTCTTAAAATTTTCACTTCGTTATCAATAACTCTGACAACTGTTGATTCAAGCCCGATATCCGATTCTCCACCATCTAATATATAATCAACTTTGTCTTTAAGTTCTTCAATTATATCTTGTAACTTAGTGCCACTAGGCTTACCAGAAATATTTGCACTCGGTGCTGCAATTGGCAAGTTTGATTTTTTTATTAAATCATGTGCAATCTTATTACTTGGCATCCTAACACCAACCGTATCACCACTACAAGTTGCAACATTTGCTACACCAGATTTTTTATTTAAAACTATTGTAAATGGCCCTGGCCAAAATGTATCCATTAAATGATATTCTAATTCTGAAATATCTTCTGCAATTCGGTCAAGCATTTCCATATCAGAAATATGGAGTATTAATGGATTATCCTGTGCCCTGCCTTTTGCTACAAATATTTTTCTAACAGCATCATCATTTAAAGCATTAGCACCAATCCCATAAACAGTTTCAGTTGGAAACAACACCAATCCACCATCTTGTATTACTTTAGCAGCCTTTGCTATATCATTATCTAAACCTTGATTTATCATAACTTTTCTCCTATCTATATTTGCTTTGTATAGAATAGCACTTATTTTTTTAACATGCAAGTAATTATAATATAAACAAAAAAGATATTCTCATTAACACAAAGAATATCTTTTTGACAACACACAATATTTTATTCCTTATTACTTTTTATATAAGCATATATAGGATAATTAAGAACACATATTACTAATCCAATTATACCTGATATTAGTCCAACTATCATATCCGATGTTTCTGCATTTCCAACCATTATTTTGCTCATTCCAAAGCCCATAACTAAAGCTCCAACAACACCCGCTGTCCAAGTTATAACAATTCCCCAATTAATTGCTTTAGGTTCTTTTGCTTTTTTAGGATGTGCACTTCTGTATACTGGTATTATGCATAATAAAATTATAAAACCAATTATTGTTGTTACAACACCTGCAATAAACATATCCCATTCTGGAATTAAACACATACACATTCCAATCGCAAATATCAAGCCACCAATAGTTCCTAAAATAATTTCTAACAAAGTCTCTTTTTTCATATAATTCTCCTCCTTGTTTTTTATAGTTTGATTCTTCAAACCAGCACTTGTTATTCCTCTTTGAATACAGTATAATATTAAAAAAAACATAAAACAATCATCAATTTTTAATATATGTTGGAATATTAATTAGAAAGCAGGATTTTTATGAATACACTTAATAAT
>CAZTCE010000177.1:0-2917 GCA_964612205.1 uncultured Eubacteriales bacterium
CGGGTAAATTTGCCATAGAACAAATGGTATCAAATTTTTATAGATGTTGTCAAGCAATAAAGGTAATTCAAATTTGTTTAAATAGTCGGTATAATTTTTCTTTTGCAGTTGACAATAATTGTTTTTGCTGGTATAATATCTTCGTTATAGGGGTGTAGTTCATCGGTAGAATAAGAGTCTCCAAAACTCCAGAGGAGGGTTCGATTCCTTCCACCCCTGCCATGGAGAAAGAATTAAGCAATGCTTAATTCTTTTTTTCTAGCTTAAACGGGAGGAATCGAAAAGGAGTGGTCAAACTTCGAGCGGACAGGAGCCGCGAAGAAGTGAAGACAAAAAATGTCCAGTGGACATTTTATACGACGCGGGCTTCGCCGATTCCTTCCACCCCTGCCATTAGATAGCTGTTTTGAATTTAACGTTCAAAACAGCTATTTTTATTCTTTAGAACAGTAACAGTTTCAAACATATTCTAGCGAGCGAATAAAAACAAATAAAAAACAACTTTAATGTAGTAAATTGCATTAAAGTTTGCATTAAGACATTAAATTTTGTTAGATTCATATAGTGTATAAAAAAAGCGTCGAGTTCGACGCTTATAGGAGTAGTTTGAATAGCACAGCTACTATCAATAGTATTCCGGCGATAAAACTGAATACACTCCGAAGCCAAATGCTTGTCAGTGCAAGGATAAACCTTATGATGAGTGAAAAAATGAATAGATAAAGCGCAATGGTAAACAATAATCCAAGCATAATGACACCTCCGATAACGATAAATGTTAACATAAGTATATCACCTATAAATATATTTGTCAAAAATTTTTTAACCTTTATTTTTAATTTTTTCATTTTTCTAACAAGGTAAATTTTTTTTGCCTCATAAGTTTTATGTTTTTTGGACAACTTAATTTTGAGAAAGAAAGGAGTTCAAAAGATGAGGCAAAAAAAGTTTTTTTTTCTAATACTATTATTTGCAATTTTTTTCGCATATATTACAAATATTGAACAAATTCCAAAAAATATAACACTATTTCAAAACGAAAAATATCAAATTGAATATTTGAAAGGTATTGAGATAGATGGCGAAAATATAGAAGAGAAAGAAAATTTCTTGAATAAATTAATCACGGTTAATACAGATATAATTGGTGACATTGAGCTAAAACTTTCGGCTTTAGGTGGATTTTTTAATAAGACAATCACGGTTAGCGTTGTGCCTGAAGTTCAAGTCATTCCTGGAGGAGATTGCATAGGTGTAAAAGTATATAGCAAGGGTGTGTTAATTGTTGGCGAATCGAAAGTTCAACTAGAAGATGGCAGTTGGAGTATTCCGTATGAGGCTGAAACTTTTGAGGCTGGTGATTTATTATTAAAAATTAATGATTATGAAATCGAAGAAGCAGAGGAAATATCTAAAATCATTAATAATATTGGTTCGAATAAAGTGATCTTGACATGTCAGCGTGATGGAAAAATATTCAATGCTGAGGTTACACCTTTAAAATGTTTAGAAGATGGCAAATATAAAATAGGTTTATGGGTAAGAGATGGAGCGATGGGAGTTGGAACGCTTACTTTTTACTCACCTGATTACTCTAGTTATGCAGCGTTAGGACATGGCATATCGGATGAAGATTCTAAAAGTTTGATTGAGCTTGGAACTGGAGAGATTTATGGTGCAAATGTGTTTTCTGTTACTAAAGGGAGAAGTGAATCGCCTGGCGAGATAAGAGGAATTTTGGCGGAAGAAGATAGGAAAGGCACAATAGAAAAAAATTCAAACGCTGGGATTATTGGCAGTTTAGATGTTTTATCGGCTGAGATGTCTACTAGAGAAAAAATACCTGTTGCTTCTAAAAATGAGGTAAAAGTTGGCTCTGCCAAAATAAGATGTACAATTGATAATAGTCAAGAAGTGAAGGAATATGATGTTGAAATCCAAAAAGTTTCTTCTTCAAATTTCTTTGAAACTAAAGGGATGATTATAAAAGTTACAGATGAAGAGTTAATTAGCAAAACTGGTGGCATTATTCAAGGAATGAGTGGAAGTCCTATTATACAAAACGGAAAGCTTGTTGGAGCAGTTACACATGTGTATGTGAATGATCCAACTAAAGGATATGGTATTTTTGCTGAAACGATGATAGATAAAATGAAAGAAAAATTATTTTAATGCAATAATTAATTTGTTTAAACGAGTTGGTTATTGTATATTTTTCGTGATGATTGCTTTTTTTAACATATTGTGGTAAACTAACTTTAGTTTTTAACCAAGGTTAAGGAGGAAAATATATGTATAAAATTAGTGTGATTTTGCCAATCCATAATGTGGAAAAATACCTTGAAACGTGTATTCAATCAATTGTCAATCAAACTATTGGTTTTGAAAATATTCAATTAATACTAGTAGATGATGGTTCTACTGACAATAGTTTTAAAATTATGCAATATTACGCCGAAAAATATGCTAATGTTGAAATTTTTCATTTTGAAGAAAAAAGCGGTGCTGCTGGTAGACCTAGAAATAAGGGCATAGAGATGGCAACAGGAAAATATCTTATGTTTTCGGATCCAGATGATTTCTTTGCGACAGATGCGTTTGAAAATATGTATAAAAGCATAGAAGAAAACAATGCGGATTTCATTATAGCTAATTGGAATTATGCTGATGAAGATGGAACTCCTTGGGATAAACCAGTTTTTGATAAGGAAAGATTTAAAAAATTCAAATTGTCAATAAATGACTATAATGATTCGTTTTACATCATGAATTCATCTATGTGTAATAAAATTTTCAATAGGGAATTTATTATGAAAAATAATGTAAGATGTTTAGAATTTGTTCCTGGTGAAGATACATATTTTTCTATGACTGCTTTTTTAAATTCTAAGAATGTATATTATATTCCAGATATAAT
>CAZTCE010000178.1:0-2893 GCA_964612205.1 uncultured Eubacteriales bacterium
GTCTTTTCTCATTGAACCATTTCCAACGAAGATAGTCGTCAAGGAAGATGGCTATTAAAGCTAACCCAAACCAAGCGAATGAGAAAGGAAGACAAATTTGTCCCAATATATTAAAAGGTAAGGATGAATAGTCCCAAATGTTTAACTTTAGAATAATATTCAAGATTACTCCGAAAACAAATTCAAGAAAGGTTACCATCCCTGCGCCGATAAGACCTTGTTTAATTATCGACATTTCCCAAGGAATGACCTCATTTATTGCCCCTATTAGGATAAAACAAATCCCCCCTAATAGGAACATTGACCAATGTGTAGTGCCATGACTTATAAAAGTTTTATAGAGATATTCTATAACATAGTAAAGTGTTCCGCCTGTTAAAAATAAACAGAATAGCTTATTCTATGTCGCTTTCATCTTGTTCATAGACTAATTCAACAGCGTTGAGTTCTTCTATTGTTTCAGCGCCATAGATAGCAATTTTGTAAGTCTGGCATTGGCGATACATTGGATAAACGGCGTCGGCAATGTCAAGAGAGAGAGCGATTAAATTCTCTGCTGTCCATGCGGTACACTCTTCATGGCGTGCGTGCCATTCTAAAGTAGCAGCCCTAACTCCAGCTTCAATAGCTACATTATATTGATTAAGGTTGAGTTGGATTTCAGACTGATCTTCCATAGTAATTCCATATTCTTTTCCATCGACCCAAGTTAAAGGGTGAGTCTCAAGGTATGCCGCGAATAATGCCTTGTTTTCTGTTTGTTTAAGCTCTTTGGCTTCGTCTAAAGTATAACGATACTCGAAAGATTGTGTTTCAGCGTTATACTTATATAAATTAGGCGTAACATTAGATGGAATTTCTTCACACTCCATAATACGAACGGCATTAGGTGCCATTCTAAAGTAGCAGCCCTAACTCCAGCTTCAATAGCTACATTATATTGATTAAGGTTGAGTTGGATTTCAGACTGATCTTCCATAGTAATTCCATATTCTTTTCCATCGACCCAAGTTAAAGGGTGAGTCTCAAGGTATGCCGCGAATAATGCCTTGTTTTCTGTTTGTTTAAGCTCTTTGGCTTCGTCTAAAGTATAACGATACTCGAAAGATTGTGTTTCAGCGTTATACTTATATAAATTAGGCGTAACATTAGATGGAATTTCTTCACACTCCATAATACGAACGGCATTAGGAGAGTTTAATGTGTCGGACTTGATTAGTGTATAATGAGTATTACAATCAGAGCCAATAACCCCTGTACCTTCATTTTCTTCACAGGCAACGACTATACCATTAGAAGATTGTAGTTTAATGTAACGAATGTAACTAAGAATATCAACTACTATATTCTCACGGTTTAAAAGTACATACATCACTTTATTTCAACTCCTTTAAATAATGAACGAAAATAATTATCCATCTCTTGGATAATATAAAAACAATTTCCTTTTTCGATATGCGCGCGCCAGCCCTAATAGGACTCTTGGACTTCCTCAGTGGAGATTAAACCCTAAGCCCACCGTATATGCATTTTCCGCAATTTGTGGCGTTGATGCGTAATCTTCTTTTGGAATGGGACGGAGATTATGCGATTATTTGTCGTAAGATAGAAATTCCATTTAAGGTATTTAAATGGAGTGCCATGAACTTTTTCGTCAGGTTGAATTGGAGAGATTCGAGAGATGGTTGTCTTCTTCTAGTTCATTGTAAGTCCAATCTCTTGAAGCTTCTTTTCTATCTACTCTTTGCAATATGCAAGATATTTACTATCGTTATATAGAAGATAAAGACCATCCATGTAACGACCATAATACTTGATATGTAATTGTTCTTTTATGAAATGATCAACTTCGTTCAAAGTGAGCAATGCAAATAACTGAGATGTTTGACTTCCAAGACCTAAGCTTTTTTCATCGTACTCATAGAACTTGCGACCTGGCCGGAAAGACGGGTTTTCCGCAACTACATACTTATGACCTTTTGCAATATAATATGTTTTACCGGGGATAAGTTCTTTGTCTTTTGTTAGCTTAAAAGAAAAAGTATCAATAAGGTAGCAGCATAAGTCATAGATTTCTTGTTCTTTAATCACTTTCTTTGCTATCCTTTTTAGAGCCGTGTGGTCAATAGAATCGAAATATTTGCGTATATCAATTCTTAGAGCAAAAAAATCATTTTCTAATCCATACTCTTGATGAGCTTGCTATAAATGTTTCTTTACTCTTGTTAAAGCAAAATCAATACCCTTACCTTTAAGAGTAGCGCAGTTATCATATATAAACTTAGGAGTTAATTCTGGTAATAAGCTCTATTCACATAGGGCATTTTGTACCAGTCTGTCGTTGATATGACAGGCTCTTATGTCTCTAGGCTTGCCACGTTCGATTATCGAGAAACAACTAAACACAAGCTGCTTGTATTCACAAGTTCGCAGATCAGCTTCTGTCTTTAAGATTGTTTCTATCCTATTCTCTTCAAAATTAATTGTACTATCTTTCCATCGGACGTTGCGGCAGACCTTATAAGAGGCGTCATACATAGCGTTAAAACTACAAAAACGCTCGAAAGAGGTCTAAGACATATCCTCTTCCTCAATTATCATGTAGAGATAGCGGTCGCCGCACGGGAGATCCACATCTACAATCGTATTTATTTATCCGCTGTTTTATAGGCGAAATAGTCAAGTTCTCCTTAGATGAAGAGGCATCTACCTTTAATATATTATTCGATATAGTTGATATAGTCTATTCGTTTCCTTTTTGGCTTTTGATTGAGCCAATGCATCCAGAATAAACCATAATTAGATGGATAATAACATATTCCGGGGTACTATTCAGGTTGTTGCTCGTCTGCGCGGCTACGCCGCTTGACTTACAACGCGAAAGTTCCATCTA
>CAZTCE010000179.1:0-2870 GCA_964612205.1 uncultured Eubacteriales bacterium
CCATCGCTATGGAATAACTATTTCTGGAGCAGCTCTCCAGGAAATTCCAGTTATCTTGCCTCATAAGAGGGCAAAAGCTCCTAGCAGCAGGCAGCAGGCTAAATATTTGAATCTCACAGGTTTTAGGGTAGAGCCCTTAGAGTTAGTTGAGTATTACGGCTTTCAGGTAGATGGAGACCATAGATTTATCATGGGAAATGGAATACTCACTCATAACTCCATGATCGGAATTCGAACAGCTCTAGCTGCTGCAGAGAAAGGACTTACAGTGGGTATGTATTCTGGTGAAATGAGTGAGCGAAAGGTTGGATATAGATTGGATACCTTTATATCTCACATTTCAAATACCAAGATATCTAAAGGTAATGGAGATGTTCAAGTTGAATATAAAAAGTATTTAGAAGACCTTCCCAAGATGTTTAAAGGTACCATCAAAGTCCTCACTCCAGCAATGGTTGGGGGACCTGTGGGAGTTTCAGCTCTAAGATCTTTTATAGAGAATGAGCATTTAGATATGCTGGTAGTAGACCAGCACTCTCTACTAGAGGATGATCGTAAGGGAAAAAGTCCTGTGGAGAGAGCTGCAAACATTTCCAGAGATCTTAAGAATCTTCAAGTTATGACAAAAATTCCCATTATAGCCATTTCTCAGCAAAACAGAGAATCCACAGCAGATAAGGGACCTGGAACAGAGAATGTTGCGCAGTCAGATAGAATTTCTCAGGATAGTACAGTAATCATCTTCTTAGAGAAGAAAGATGACATCTTGACTCTAAACCTAGTAAAATCTAGAGATAGTGCCAATGGTAAAAAGCTTCAATATGCAGTAGATTGGGATAAAGGACAATTCACTTTCATTCCTTCAGAGGGAGATGCTACTGGAGGATCTGCATGTCAGGAACTTGAAGAAGAGTATGAGTATGTAGATTCAGATCAAGAGGGAGTGTTCTAATGAGGCTCGCAGTAAATGGGAAAGTTATAAGTGCTCCACTGAGAACTATATTAGAGGCTATAAAAAGAGAGAGTCCTCTTCCTATCCTGCATGGCATCAAGGAAAAGGGAGGAGATAAGAATATTCTTGTAACCTGTCCCTTCCATAAGAATGGTGCAGAGTCTCACCCTAGCTGTCAGGTGTTTAGTGATGAGGATTCTCCTGATGTTCCCTTTGGGTATGTTCACTGCTTCACCTGTGGATATAAAGCATCCCTCCCCAAGTTCGTATCTGACTGCTTTGGAGAGGATATTAATTTTGGGAAGCAGTGGTTGGCAGAGAGATTTGGAAATATCCTAGTTCAAAATCAACTCTTTCTTCCAGAGATTTCTCTAAGCCAGTCTCCAGCAGCTCAGTCAAGAGGTTTATCAGAGGATGTTTTAGCCCAATATGACTACTACCACCCCTATATGTGGCAGAGAGGCCTAACCAAGGAGGTTGTAGACAGGTTTAGAATTGGGTACGACTCCAAGAGAGATGCAATAACCTTTCCTGTGTGGGACGAGAGAGGAACTCCAGTTTTTGTAACTGCTAGATCAGTGAGAGAGAAGAGGTTCTACATCCCTAAAAATGCAGACAAACCTGTTTACCTATTAAACTTTATTAAGCAATGGGGAATTAAGACTGTGTATGTAGCCGAGAGTCAGATAAATACTCTTGTGCTTTGGAGTTGGGGATATCCTGCAGTGGGTCTATTTGGTACAGGTTCTACCAGTCAGATGGATCTTCTCAGAAGATCAGGAGTTAGGAATTATATTCTGTGCCTAGACGGCGATCACGCAGGGGATATGGGGATAGAAAGATTTAAGGCAGCAATGCCAGAGGATATAATGATATCAGTAAAAAAACTACCAAGAGGTCGAGATGTGGCAGATTTAACAAAAGAGCAATTTGATTCTCTAGAAATCCTGTAAAATTAGTTGACCTTTTGTTCATATAGATGTATAATGACCATGAAATTAATATTGGAGGCAAAAATATGTCAGTAAGTTTCGCACAATACAAAGCAACAGCACCACAGAGAAGTCCAGGAAGCAGTGCGCCTGCAGGTCCTAGAATTCCCTTCTTCTCATTAGCAAATGATGGAGATAAGGCAATCGTAAGATTCCTCGTAAATAGTGAGGATGATATCGAACTTGTTCACACCCACACCTACAGCAGCTACGGACGCTCCAGAAAGGTGGAGTGTTTAAGAGAGGGAAATGATCCTACAGAGAATTGCCCTTTCTGTGCAGCAAATAGACCCATTCAGAATAAGGTATATATCAAACTCATTGAGTATGTACCTGATGAGCAGGGTAGAATTCAACCAGTAGCTAAGATTTGGGAAAGACCTGTCAGCTATGCAACTGAATTGGCAGGAGATCTTGTAGAGTATGGTCCCTTGTCGAATTTGCTCTTTGTAATCACCAGAAGTGGTGCAGCAGGTTCTACAAATACTAAGTATCCTTGGCGTCTTGCCTCTGCAGATAAATATCCTGCAATGCAGTATCCTCTTCCCACTGAAAACCTCTTTGAAGGTTACTCTGTTGTGGGTGGACCTGTAGCAAGTAGAGACTTTCAGGGAATGTTAAAGCTTCTTGAAAACGAGGGTAGTAATGGGGCACCTGCAGCAAATAATTACAGTGGCCCTGCAAATGCAGCGAGACCTGCTGCTAGAACCTACAGCCCCAGTTATGCAGCTCCTGTTTCAGCTGCTCCTGCAGCTCCAGTTGCCACAGCTCCTTCTACAGGATATGCAGCAACTCCAACAGCAGCTCCTGCTGCCCCTCGAAGCACTCCCGCAACTCAACCTGGTACAGAAGCTCCAGTGGCTCGTCCTAGACGTTTCTATTAATCTACTCGAAGAGGCTCTGGTCTATGTTGGGCCAAAGCCTCT
>CAZTCE010000180.1:0-2836 GCA_964612205.1 uncultured Eubacteriales bacterium
GGCTAGAGCGCCCGGTTCATACCCGGTAGGTCGTGAGTTCAAATCTCTCTTCCGCTACCATAAGCCACTAAGATTAACCCATTTAGTCTTAGTGTTTTTTTATACATAACTGCGGGTATAGTTTAATGGTAGAATACGGTGCTTCCGACCCCAAGACGCGGGTTCGATTCCCGCTACCCGCTCCATAAAGAAAAAACACACTTTAGTGTGTTTTTTGCGTAATACCTAAAAGCGTGAATCGAAAAGGAAGTTGCCAAGTTTCGTGCAGGTTAAGGCCTGCCGAAACGCAGGCAAAAAATGTCCAGTGGACATTTTTTCTGACGCGGCTCGCCGATTCCCGCTACCCGCTCCATAAAAGCTCATTTTTCAGTACTTCCAGCGCTTTAGTACGTCCCGGAAATGCTTGAAAAGTGAGCATTTTTAATACGTAATAACACACCATAAAGTTGAGAGATATTGAAAAATAGCCGACAAACCTGCCAACAAGCATAAAAAATAATCTTGGTCGGAAGCCATTTTGTTGGCAAAAATAAAAAGAAGTCAGTGTTTGCAATAGGTGTAGAAAATATTATGTAATCAAGAGAGATTTACCAATATAAATGTTGGCAACAGATGTTTAGTTTCACAAAATCGGAAGCAGACTTGGGTAAGATAGTCAAATATTAATTACAAATTATGGTTATAAAAGCTTGAAACTTGCATAGAAATGTTATATAATACTCAAACCGTTATAGTTTTATGTAATCCGAGAATAATTATGATTGGAGGAAGCACCATGAAATATAAGTGTTTAGTTCTTGACCATGACGATACGGTTGTTAACAGTACATATGAGATTCATTATCCTTCTTTTATGGAGTATTTGGAAGATGCAAGGCCAGGGTATAGAATGACTTTTGAGCAGTATATGCATGAAAACTTTCATCCTGGTTTTCAAACTTTTTGTACTGACACTTTAAAGCTTACATCAGCTGAAATGGAGGAGGAGGTTGAATATTGGCGAAAGTATGTCAAAGAGCATGTTCCTTCTGCATACAAAGGATTTAAGAAAATCCTGAGAAGATTCAAGGAGAATAATGGAATCATCTGTGTGGTTTCTCATTCACTTTCGGAGAATATTTTGCGTGATTATCATGAAAATGGTTTGCCTTTGCCTGACGAAGTTTATGGTTGGGATAAACCTGCAAACGAGCGAAAGCCTTCACCATTTCCAATCTTTGAGATTATGAGTAAATACGAACTGAGTCCACTTGAGATTTTAATGGTTGATGATTTAAAGCCAGGACTTGACATGGCACGAGATGCTGGCATTGATTTTGCTGCTGCCGGATGGGCGTATGAACTTCCTGAGATTCAGCAGTATATGAAGAAAAATAGTGATTACTATTTAGAAACAGTAAGACAACTTGAAGATTTGATTTTTTAATTTTAAAAGGTGGTGAAAAATTTTCACCACCTTTTTGGATTGTTATATTATTTTAATTCTGATGTGCAATGCGGACATCTAGTTGCTTTTATATTGATTGTGCTCATGCAGTATGGACATTCTTTTTCTGTTGGTTCAGAATCAGGAGTTTTTTCTACTTTTTTGTGAGATACAAGTATTTTTTTGAAAATTATAAAAATTACAAGTGCTACAATTGTAAAGTTAATTACAGCTGTTAAAAAATTACCATAAGATAAAATTGCTGCACCATTTTCTTGTGCTTCGGCAAGTGTAGCATAGTTTGAACCATCAAGAGAAATAAACCACTCTGAATAGTCAAGACCACCTGTAATTGCACCAATTAATGGAGTTAGAATGTCTTTAACTAATGAGTTTACAATGCTTGTAAATGCAGAGCCTATAACCATACCTATTGCTAAATCAACAGCATTTCCTTTGATGGCGAATGCTTTGAATTCTTCCCAAAAGCTTTTTGTTTTTTCATTTACTTTTTTAAAATCAACTTCTTGATTTAAATCGATATTTTTTATTTTTTTCATTTCTAAATCAATTCCTTTCTATATTTTGATAAAAAAATATCTTACAGCAATATAATACAAGCAAGTTTTTAAAAAGTCAATTACTATTGTGTTTTTAATCGAAAAGTGGTATAAATAAGCAGTATAGGGGTGATTTTATGAGAGAAATAGTTTTTAAAATGGAAAGACCTAAATTGGTTAATGTTGGAGATATTGTTGAGGTTTCAGAAGGGGAGTTGCCTTCAAGTTGGTATTATACAATTGAGCCGGCGGTTGCAATGTCGCCTAATATTCCACTTTTTGAAAGACTAAAATCAAAAAAAGGAAAAGTTACTAATATACGAGAAGAGTTAGTTGGCTCTTACGTTACAGTTGAATTTGATGAGTAAAATGAAGGGGATGGAAAATGTCACTTTTAAGTTTAAGTAATATAAAAAAATCTTTTGGTGCGACTATGCTTTTTAGTGGCATATCGTTTACAGTAGAAGATAATCATAAAATTGGTTTGGTTGGCATTAATGGTTCTGGAAAAACGACGCTTTTTAAAATTATTCAAGACAAGATTGATTATGATGATGGTGAGATTTTTAAGTCAAAAAATACAATTATTGGTTATGTTGAACAATTCATTTGCGAAGATAACAAAACAGTGTATGATGAGTCGTTAGAGGCGTTTCGTGATTTGATTGAATTAGAAAATCAAATTAATAGTTTGCAGTTAGAAATTGAAAATGGAAGCGAAAGACTTGAATCTAAAATTAATCTAAAAAATTCTTTAGAAGAAAAATTTTTAAATGATGGCGGTTATACATATAAAAGTATTGCTAAATCAACGCTTAAAGGATTAGGATTTAAAGATGATGAGTTAGAA
>CAZTCE010000181.1:0-2834 GCA_964612205.1 uncultured Eubacteriales bacterium
ATATAATTTATATGAAACAGAAGATAAAATTAAGGAGTGAGTATAATGTCAACACAAGAAACAGTTTATTTTGATACTGACAAACTAATTGAGGGAAGAACAGTTAAATTAACATATAAAGGCAATTTAGCTACATCGGGAGCTAATGAAATTTACGTCCACTATGGTTTTGGTCTATTGTGGGATAATTTACAAGAAACAAAATTAAATAAAATTGATGATTGCACTTATGAAGCAGATATCACTTTATGTTGTGGAGATAGCATAAATTTTTGTTTCAGAGATGATAAGAATAATTGGGACAACAATGAAACTAAAAATTTCACATCTGATATTTTAAAAGAAGAAGTAATTGTTGCAAAGGTTGAGCCAACAGATTTAGAAGTTCCTAAATTGAAAAAATCTTATCTTATTGCAAAGAAAATAAAAATTGCTTTCTATAAGATAATCACATACATACCTAGAGTTTTCAAAGGTGACTGGAAAAAGAAAAAAGTGGAAGCAGAAGGTTAATTCAAGTCGGCAAAAGCCGACTTTTTTAAATAGTTTGAAATTGGAGGGAGAATATGAATAAAAAAACAGTTTTAGTGACTGGCGGTTCAAGAGGAATTGGAAAAGCAATTGTTTCTAAGTTTGCGGAGAATGATTTTAACGTCATATTGAATTATAACAAGTCTTTTGAAAAAGCTAATGAAATGGCTGAAAAGTATAGTAATGTGAAAATTTTTCATGCGGATGTTTCAAATAGAAAAGATGTTCAAGCGATGATTGAGTTTGCAAATGAAACTTTTGGACATATTGATATTTTAATTAACAATGCTGGAACTGGTTGCACGGGTTTACTTCAAGATTTGTCATTTGAAGAATGGCAAAATGTGTTTGATGTGAATGTAAATGGTGTTTTTAATTGTACGCAAATTGCTTTGCCGAGCATGATTTCAAGGCATGAAGGAAAAATTATAAATATTTCTTCAATATGGGGAATTACTGGTGCATCTTGTGAAGTTGCTTATTCTGCTTCAAAATCAGCTGTTATTGGTTTCACAAAAGCGTTAGCTAAAGAGCTTGGACCTACTGGAATTCAAGTTAATTCGGTTGCTCCAGGAATTATTATGACTGATATGGTTAGCTCTTATTCTTTAGAAGAATTTGAAGATATCAGACGCCAAATTCCGCTAGGTGAAATTGGTTCAACAGAGGATGTTGCTAATTTAGTATATTTTTTAGCAAGTGATGAAGCAAATTACATAACAGGACAGGTGATTTCGCCAAATGGTGGTTGGCTAATTTAAAATATGAATATATGATAAAAAATCTCAAAGCTATGTCTAACTTTGAGATCTTTTTTTAATTTGTTGTTAATTTTTCAGTTATTGGCAAGTCTATTGTGCTTAAATAATATTCTGTATTGAAAAGCGCATAAGCTAATTCTTTACCTTTTTTAAATTCAAATTTTTTATTTCTGATTTGTTTTACTTTTTGCATTTTGCTACCATAGATGAATATAACACATATTTGCATTAATGCAACAATAGCGCCTGTTATATTTACGAGTAGAATGTCACATATTTCAAAATAGTACATATAGCCTAAAATAGTTGCAACAGCTAGTGCCCACATTTTTGCTTTTCCAACCATTGAAGCTTTAATTGATGCATCGTTGATTGTGCCGATTATATTAATGAATGCAATTATTAATTCACCTATTAAAATTATGTATAAAATTGTTGCTTTGCTAGAGATACAAAGTATTAAAACTATGCATAATACTTTATCGGCAATTGTGTCCATGATGCTTCCGAATAATGTTTGAGCATGGCATTTTCTAGAGATAAATCCATCTAAACAATCTGTAAAAAACAATATTCCGATTATTATCAAGAAAGCTAAATCGGAGACTTTCTTCATTAGAAAAGGCATTGCAAAAGTGAAGATACATCTAAAAACTGTGAGTGAATTAACAAAAATTTTTATACCAATTTTATTCAAAAAATTCAATCCCCTTTCAAAACACTTAACACTATTATAGTTATATTTGAAATTCTTGTCAATAAAGATGGAATATAGAAAAACAAAAAGTTGTACAGTTAAACTTTTTTACTCTTTTTTACTTCTTTTAAAAATTGTGGTAAAACAAGCATTCTTTTAAACCTTGTTGGCTGCTTTAATAAGCGATAAAACCATTCTAAATGAAGTTTGATAAAAATTTTCGGAGCTCTTTTTACTTTACCAGCAAGCACATCAATGCTACCACCACACCCGATTCCAATTTTGAAGAAACCTTCATTTTTATATTTGTTTATTAATATTTCTTGCTTTGGAGCACCTAATCCAACGAGCAAAATATCAGGTTTTAAGTTTCGTACTTCTGCTATTATGTTCTCTTCATCTTCTGGTTTGAAATAGCCGTCATGCGTTCCGACAATTTTTATATTAGGATATTTTTTTTCTAATTTTTCTTTTGCTTCGGCAGCATATCCTGGTTTACTACCCAAAAAGAAAAACGTTGCATCACCATTTTGATAAAGATCTAATAAGTTGCATATCAAATCGTAGCCTGCCACTCTTTCTTTTAGAGGTGTGTTTAGAATATTACTCGCTTTAATAATTCCAATTCCGTCAGGAATAACAAGTTCGGCTGTATTAATAATTTTCTTGAAACCCTCATCACATTTAGCTCTCATTACTATTTCAGGATTTGGAGTTACAACTAAATTTCCTTTATCAGACATAATAAAGTTTTTACATTTTTCTATTGCTTCATTCATCGTGACATTGTCAAAATTTATATTTAAAATTTCGGTGAAGTATTGCTTGTAGAACTATCAAATTTT
>CAZTCE010000182.1:0-2824 GCA_964612205.1 uncultured Eubacteriales bacterium
TCCTCCTAAATTTGATCTTATATATTATACACGCTTTCTAATTTTAAATCAACAATCCACCTAGTAAATTTTCAAGGGAGATCCAAAATCTCGTTGACTTTAAATTCTCCTTAGTGTATAATAAAGGTATGAGAAATAGCACTTTAGAAAAGCTTAATACTCAAAGAGAATCGATACTCAGAGCCTGTACCTCTGAATCCCTCAAAATGGTAGCCAGTGATTTTCACATTAGCCTTAAAACTCTTCAGGAGTGGCTCAATATGCAGGACACTATTCCCATCAGAACTTTAGATAAGGACTGGTGCCAAGAGGTAGCTGCCTATTATCAAGATCATTCTCAGCAGGACACTGCTAGGCAATTCACAATTGGGATATCTACTCTCAAGAAAGCTTTGGGGGTTGCTAATTGTCCTCTCAGAACCAGCAAGGAGGTTAAGCAGCAAAAGCTAAAATACAGCCAAGATTTATATGGGTGTGATTACCCTACGCAAAGAGAGGATATCAGAGAAAAGATCGCTGCTACCAACCAGGAAAGGTATGGAGGGGTGAGAGCTACCACCTCCAAGGAGGTGGTAGCTAAAATAAAAAACACTAAGCAGACTAGGTATGGGGATGCTACCTATAATAATTCCATACAGGCAAGAGGCACCAACCTGCAGAGATATGGAACTCCCAGTGCCTCAGGCAATCCAGAGATTCGAGAGAAGATTAGAAGCACCTCTCAGCTGCATTATGGGGTGGATGATCCCAGTAGCAGTGAAGTGGTTAAGGCTAAGATAGCAGCAACCAAGCAGTCTAAATATGGAGGCTATGGTTGGGATGCTCCCTCCATTAGATCCAAGTATAATTCCACTTGTCAAGAGAGGTGTGGAGTTGATTGGTACTGCCAGACAGAGGATTGTAGATCTGCATCTAAGAATGATTCTGGTCCAAATAGAGCTTTTGAAAAATTATTGCAGGAAGCTGATATTTCTTATGAACGAGAGTTTGTCATCAATAATTACTCTTATGACTTCAAGATTAATAAAACTCTAATAGAAATTGATCCCTGGATCACTCACAATATTGATCTGCACCCCTATAACAAACCAGTATCTAAAGATTATCACAGGAGCAAATCTCTGGTAGCTCAACAGGCTACCTATAGGTGCATTCACGTGTGGGAGTGGGATAACCCTCAACAAATTATAGAACTACTAAAACCTAGATCCTCTATCTTTGGAAGATGCTGTCTAGTAAGGAGTGTTTCGCAGAAAGAAGAAATTCAGTTTCTAACCCACCACCACTTACAGGGATATGTTAAATCTGAAGTGGCTTTGGGATTGTACTACCAAGATACCCTAGTAGCCCTGATGACTTTTGGTAAACCTAGATACAATAGAAAGTATCAATGGGAACTATTAAGATATTGCAGTATGAGCAATATTGTTGGTGGAGCTCAAAAGCTGTTTAAGGCTTTTATAGCAGGGCAAGAACCTGAAAGCGTTATCTCTTATTGTGATCTATCTAAATTTACTGGAGAAATCTACTCAACCTTAGGATTTGAGCTCCTCAGATCCTCAGTAGGATGCCACTGGTACAATCCAAAAACTAAGAAACACCTTACAGACAATCTGATGAGAGCTAGAGGGGCAGATCAACTTCTTGGAACCTCTTATGGTAAAGGTACCTCAAATGAGCAGATACTTTTATGTGAGAGTTTTGTGCGAATCTATGATTGTGGTCAGGCAACCTTTATTTGGAAAGTCCAGCAGGGCGGAGAATTAAAGTAGAACTATTAAAATTTTCAAAAATTCCCCAGATCTGCAACTTTCCTTTAATTACCTCTTCAATCATTGGCTAAATTCTTTAGAGATGAAATCCAAGGGGGAGTACTCTGTAAAAACTCTCCTAGAATAAAGACTTATAGGAGATTTTTCTATGAAATTACAGAATGGTTACACCTTCATCTATGAGAAAGAAATTGGAGGCAAAAGACATCTTTTTGCAAGCAAGAGAGGTATTCCCACAGATGGTGACGTGGAAATCCAGTATGATTCCCTTACAGAGGATGAGGTAAAAGCTTTCAAGTTTATCTATGAGGGCGATAAGGGCTTCAGGGGGGCAGAGGGAAGTGTTCCTGCAGAAGGCGACAAGAAGTTTGCGCTCACTGATGGCACTCATACAATTCTTGCAGAAGATGATTATGAGGTTGTCCAAGCAGTAGTAGAACAATCAACTGCCAAGAAATCAAAGAAGAAGGTAGTTGTAGAGGAAGAGGCTCCTGCAGCAGAAATTGTTGCTGAAGAGGTAGCAGAATAATATAAGGCTTGAAACCACTCGCTGGAAATATTCTGGGGAGTGACTTTCTATATCGTGAGGAGGCCAGATATTTACCTCCGATAGATGGTCTCCTCATTTCTTTTTGTGGAGGTGCATAAATCAATATGGAACTTCAAAGTTATATTGATGAGATAAAATTAAAGCTGGGTGGAGATCTATTAGATTTAGAATTATCTGATGAATCCCTAGGCAAGCTTGTCACCTCTGCATTAAGAGAGTGTCAGCGATATATTGGTTCCACCAAACTAATTACTATTCCATATAAAAGTTGTATGGATTTAACTGAATACAGTGTCAGCTCTGTAACCAGAGTATTCAGAACTGTAGGATTCACCTCTCCAGAGGTTTCCTCTTCTGGAGGATTATCCACCACAATGGACCCCATGTATGTAAGTATGTGGCAAACCATTGCAGGTGGTACGAATGTATACGACACATCTAACTGGGCCTACAACTATGGGTCCTGGAATACAATGATCCAACCTAGAAATACTCTTTCTAC
>CAZTCE010000183.1:0-2806 GCA_964612205.1 uncultured Eubacteriales bacterium
ATGTTATATATAATCCAAAACTTATTGATGGAAAATTCGACGAAACTTACGTCGCACAAGAAAAAGAAAATCTAAAAGAATTAATTAAAGCAAGAATAAATGACAAAAGTCAATATTCGATTAATAGACTAATTGAAGAGATGTTTAAAGATGAGCCTTATGGTATTTATAAATATGGTAATCTTGAAGATGTAGATAAAATAAATGCTGAAAATTTATATGAACAATATAAAAACATTTTAAGAAATAGTGAAGTTCATTTTTATGTGTCTAGTAGCCAAAATGTAGATATGCATTTGTTTGATATATGCAAAGAATATACAAGCGACGATGCCGTTATTTCTAAAAATGTTATAACTTCTAAAAGCTATGATGTGCAGACAATAGTTGATAAACAAGATATAACGCAAGGAAAACTTGTGCTTGGTTATAACGTTAATGTTAATAAAGAAGATTTATATAAAGTTCAAGTATACAATGCAATTCTTGGTGGTTCTTCAAATTCTAAAATGTTTCAAAATGTGCGTGAAAAAGCTAGTCTTGCGTATACGGCACGTTCGACATTTTTAAAACACAAAAACGCACTTATAGTTTTTGCAGGAATTGAAGTTGATAAATATGAAAAAGCGTTAGAAATTATTAAACTTCAAGTTGAAGATATGCAAAAAGGTAATTTCACAGACGAAGATATTAAAGATGCAAAAGTATTTCTTGAAAACATTATGCGTTCATATTACGACAGCCAAGATATTTTAATCGATTTGAGCATGGGACAATATATAATGGAAATGAATGATTCAATCGAAGAAATCATAGAAAAGATAAACGGTGTTACAAGAGAAGATATTTTAGATATTGCAAATAATGTTAATTTAAACACAGTTTATTACTTAACTGCAAATGACGAAAAGGAGGCTTAAGCAAATGGAAAAGACATTTTTAAACGAAAAGTTATACAAATATTCTCTTGATAATGGTTTAGATGTTATCATAATTCCAAAGAAAGATGCAGTCAAAAAATTTGCTATTTTTGGCACTCATTTTGGAAGCATGAATTATAAATTTAGTAATGGGAAAAATGGCGAAATAATAGAAGTGCCTGATGGTGTTGCACATTTTCTTGAGCATAAGTTATTTGAACAAGAAGATGGTGTGAATGCTCTAGATAGGCTTTCTAAAATGGGTGCAAATCCAAATGCGTATACTAGTTTTAACCACACGGCATATCTTTTTGAATGTACAGAAAACTTTAATGAAGTGTTTAAAGCATTACTTCATTTTGTTCAAAATCCTTATTTGACTTATGAAAATGTTGAGAAAGAAAAAGGAATAATAGGTCAAGAAATTCAAATGTATGACGATGATCCTAACTGGCAATTATTTTTCAATTTGTTGGGTGCAATGTACAAAAATCACGCAATAACAAAAGATATTGCTGGAACAATCGAATCAATTGCAGAAATTACACCAGAAATTTTATATAAATGTTATAACACATTTTATGATTCTTCTAATATGATGGTTTGCGTTGTTGGTAACGTTGATGTTAACGAGGTTTTAGAGATTATCAAATCGGATGTAAAAAACAATAAATTAACTGAAAAAATCGAAAGATACTATGATGAAAAGTCTGAGGGGATAAATCAAAAAGAAGTAATCACAAAAATGGATATCAGCATGCCAATGTTTGCAATTGGATTTAAAGACGATTTTATTAAAGAAAAGTTAGAGGCGGGTTTTAATTCGAATAGCCTTGAACTAGCTAAAAGAGATGTTGCTATGCAAATTCTTTTTACAATGATGTTTGGCAAAAGCACAGCTTTCTACGAAGATTTATATAATGAAGGCTTGATTATGCGTGGCATTGGCACGGATTATTCTTTTGAAGAGGATTATGCATATAGCATGATTGAATGTGAGTCTTACAATTATAGAGAAGTGATTAGTAGAATTAAAGAAAGAATTGAAGAATTTAAAACTAGTGAGTTAGATGAAAATATTTTTGAAATTACCAAAAAGACATTATATGGTGATTTTGTTAGGGTTTTCAACAATGTAAATAGCATCGCAACACTTTTTACAAGTAACTATTTCAAGGGAATTGATACGTCAGATTATGTTGAAGCATATAAAAATATTACACCAGAAGATGTTAAAAAAGTTTTAAACGAGCATTTTGATTTTGAAAAAATGGCAGTTTCAATTATAGAAAGTAAGTAGGTGATTTTGTGAAACCGATATTTTTCCCAGGGTTGCAATTAGAAATAGATATTAACAATGTAGCATTCACAATAGGCAACATAGATGTATATTGGTATGGAATAATTATGGCTTCAGCAGTTTTACTATCATTATTTTTAATGAAAAAAGATAAAAACAAATTTGGCATTGGTTGGGATGAATTTACGGATTTTATAATTTGGGCAATTGTTATTGGAATTATTTCTGCTAGAATTTATTATGTGATTTTTAAGTGGGATTATTATTCTCAGAATTTAACTGAAATATTTAAAATATGGCATGGTGGAATTGCAATTTATGGTGGAATAATAGGAGCAATTATAACAGCGCTTGTTTTTTGCAAAATTAAAAAAGTTAATTTTATGAATTTGTGCGACTTTTGTGCACCATATTTAGCATTAGCTCAATCAATTGGAAGATGGGGAAACTTCATAAATCGAGAAGCTTTTGGTGGAGCAACAGATTCGTTTTTGGCAATGGGAATCTATGACAATACGTTGGCACAATATGTTTTTGTACATCCAACGTTTTTGTATGAATCATTGATAACATTATCTATTTTTAT
>CAZTCE010000184.1:0-2762 GCA_964612205.1 uncultured Eubacteriales bacterium
ATAATATATAGTAAATTCAATCCGCTTACACTCACCAAAATTATTCAATATTTAAAAATGTTTCACGTGAAACATTTTATCTATTCAAGCTTACAAGTCCGCTATTTTACTGACTTTTTGAGAAAGTTTTAAATGTAAAAAAGTGAGATTTTTTTGTGTTTTTTTATTGCGAGTGCCAAGAAGTCCGTCCCCGTGGCACTCTTTTAAATTATTTCACATTTAAGAAGCATTTGTACCCATTATGCTTCGCCAATTCAATTGCTTGAATTTCTTCATCGACTAAAGTGTATTTTGATTTACCATGTTCAATTGGTTTGGCATACGTTGTGGTAGTATTATCTCTTGAATATATTCCATTTATTACAACGCCATTATCTTCGAAATCAAGTAACGCAACTGCAAAACACAAATCACTTCCACTATCTAAATATGCCTTATACCTTACAACACCAACTTTTTGAATGCATTTTTCCATATTTTTTCTAATATCATTAATTTTTGAATTCATGTCTAATGTTTCACGTGAAACATTTTCAACTTTTTCAACGTAACCCGCTAAAATACTGTTAAAATCTTGACCGTTTCCTAATAAATTAGTCAAAATTTTATATTTTTTCTTTAATAAAATTACATTAACTAAACTTATAACCGATATCACACTCAAACAAAATAGTGATATCAAAATCAAAAGGTTGAACCAATTAACGCTAGTACCTGCCAACAAATTTTCCATATAGATTCCTCCTTTTTGTGAAAAGTGCCAAGAAGTCCGTCCCCGTGGCACTCTACTAAAAATTTTATTTTTCTAGTAATTCAATTATTCTATCAAGCTCTTCGCTAGAAAAATATTCTATTATTATTTTCCCTTTATTTTTTGTGATAGGTTTTAAGGTAACTTTTGTACCTAAGGCACGTTTTAACCTACTTTCAATGTCTTTTGCTATAATTTCTAACTTACTTACATTTAATTTTTTCTTTGATTTAGGTGAATCATCTTTTCTTACATTTTTGCTTCTCTCTTCAGCTTCTCTAACATTCAAATCCAAATTTATAATGTCCATCGCAAGCTTGTATTGTTTTTGCGGACTTTCTATTGCTGCTAATGTTCTTGCATGTCCTTCTGATATTTTTCCACTTGCCACTAGATCCTGAACTCTTTCATCCAAATTAAGAATTCTCAAAGTGTTAGCTATTGAACTTCTGCTTTTTCCTAATGTTTTTGATAATTCTTCTTGTGTTAAATCATGTTCATCCATCAATTCTCTTATAGCTTGAGCTGTTTCTACCGCATTTAAGTCTTGTCGTTGCAAGTTTTCAATCAAAGCCACTTCTCTTATTTTCTTTTCATCATAATCTCTAACAATGGCTGGAATAGTCTTTAAGCCCGCTTTTTTAGAGGCTCTCCATCTTCTTTCGCCTGCTATAATTTGATAATAATCACCTTTCTTAGTTACAATAATTGGTTGCAACACGCCATGTTCCTTAATTGATTCTGCCAAATCAGCAATTTTGTCATCATCAAAATTTTTTCTAGGCTGATTCAAATTAGGTTCAACGCTATTAATTTTCATTTCAATTATAGATTCACTTGAAGTATCAATATTATCACCTAAACTATTAACATTAACATTTGGAGGAAATAACGCATCCAAACCTTTTCCTAAACTCATTTTAGCCATTTATACCACCCTTTACACTTTAATTTTATTTGCTTTTAAAACTTCTTTTGCCAACTCCATATAAGCAATAGCGCCCTTTGAATGCTTGTCGTACAAAGCGATTGGAAGCCCAAAGCTAGGTGCTTCGCTAAGTTTTACATTCCTTGGAATGACACTTTTATAAACTTTTGTTTTAAAATACTTTCTTACTTCTTCAATTACCTGTGACGAAAGATTTGTTCTCGCATCATACATTGTAAGCACAACACCTTCAACATCAAGGTTTTTATTTAAATGTTTTTGAACCAAGTCAACTGTACTCATAAGTTGTCCTAAACCTTCAAGTGCATAATACTCACATTGAATCGGCACAAGTATTGAATCAGCTGCTGTTAAGGCATTTAGCGTTACCATTCCCAAAGAAGGCGGGCAATCAATAATAACATAATCATACTCATCACATTTACCCTGCAAAGCTTCTTTTAATCTATGTTCTCTTGATATTAAAGAAACCAATTCAACTTCAGCACCAGCCAAATTTATGTTAGAAGCACAGACATCCAAATTTTCAACTGCACTTTTTTGAACTACATTAGCCAAATCTTCCTCAGACAATATTAAATCATACGTTGATTTTTCAACATTTTTATCAGCACCAACACCACTTGTTGCATTTCCTTGTGGATCAGCATCAATTAACAAAACTTTCTTTTTAGAAAGTGCTAAACAAGCACTCAAATTAACTGAAGTAGTTGTTTTACCAACCCCACCTTTTTGATTTGCAATTGCAATAATTTTACTCATTTTACCCTCCTGTTTATATATTGTTTCACGTGAAACATTTTTTCTTTTGCTACTAACATTATATATGTTTGCTCCAGCAATGTCCATAGTAATTTTTTAAAAATGCCACGGGGACGGACTTCTTGGCACAATTATTTTTTTACTTTAAAATTCAATTTTTACCACAATTCAAATTTGATTTTTCCTTATTTTTCAATGCTTTCAAACGTCAAAATTTAAAATGTTTCACGTGAAACATTTTTTAGAATGCCACGGGGACGGACTTCTTGGCACAATTATTTTTTTACTTTAAAATTCAAT
>CAZTCE010000185.1:0-2750 GCA_964612205.1 uncultured Eubacteriales bacterium
TATATAAGTTATACAATTTTTTTCAAGCAAAGCTAAAATTTTGTTAAATTCTAAATTTTTTAAAGTTTTATCTAACATAAAAATTCCTTTCTATATTTATATAATTTATAAGATTTGAATATTGAGTTTAAACATTAACTATTATTACATAAAATACTTTAAAAATCAAGTATTTGGGCTTGACAGATATAGAATAAGCATGTTAGAATAGTCATGGAATCAAGAACTATGTTAACCTACTTTGAAATTAAAGTGGGAGCTATGAATGGCTAAGAAGAAACTGAGTGCGAAGGATGAATTCCTGAATTTGTTAGGTGGGTATTACATAAAGGATTTACCAGAAGATGACAATGGTATGTTTTTGGAACTCGCAGGACTTGCTGTTGCACGGGAAACATTTGAATTGACCGGACAAATTACAGGATTACCTTCATTGAAGAATGAAACTAGAGCTAAAAAAGCATTTGATAATGCAAGAAGAAAATTTTTGAAAGAATGCTACAATGCGTTTATTGCATATATCTGTGAAGTGAAAGGCTTTGCCGCAAAAGGCATTTCGCGTGAATACCGTAATTGGTATATCGAAATGTCTAAGTGGTATGAATCAAACAAGGAGGAGTGCAAAATCGAAATTATTGATAGAGCAACATATTTCTCAGATATAACTGGAATATATATGTTTATGCTGATTTTTAGCTAAATAACAAAAAGGATGTCTATTGAAGGCATCCTTTTTTTGTAGAAAAGAAATTTTATAAAATATTGCAATTTGCGTAATTTTAATTTACAATGGTTGTAGATAATAAAAGTATGAAAGAGGTTTTTAAAATGAAAATTGGTTTTGTTTCACTTGGTTGTAGCAAAAATTTAGTTGATACTGAAATGATGATTAAATTTTATGAAGATAAAGGTTATGAAGTTGTTCAAACACCTGCTGATGCAGATGTTATTGTAATTAATACTTGTGGCTTTATAGAATCTGCAAAGCAAGAGGCAATTGATACAATTCTTGAAATGGCTGATTATAAAATTCATGGAAGTTGTCAAATGCTGATTGTTACAGGATGTTTGGTTGAAAGATATTTAGATGAACTTAAAGCAGAAATTCCTGAAGTTGATTTATTTATTCCGATTAGAGATTATGATAAAATTTTTGAAAAATTGGATTATATGAAACGTGAAATTACCACACCTGATTTTGCGTATTTAAAAATTGCAGAAGGTTGTAGTAATTATTGCACATATTGTGCAATCCCTTACATAAGAGGCAAATATGTGAGCCGACCATTTGAAGATATTATTACTGAAGCTAAAAAGCTTTATGAAGATGGTTATAGAGAAATAATTGTTATTGCACAAGATACCACAAAATATGGTATTGACCTATATGGAAAATCAAGATTTGCAGAGCTTTTAAATGAACTTGCAAAAATTAATTTTATGTGGATTAGATTTTTATACGCATATCCAGAAAGTATAACTGATGAATTGATAGATGTTGTAAAGAATAACGACAACATTTGCAATTATTTTGATATTCCAATCCAACATATATCTGATGGTCTTCTTAAAAGAATGGGAAGAAAAAGTTCGAGTGAAACAATTAGAAATGTGTTAGCAAAATTAAGAAAAGAAATTCCTGATGTTGTTCTTAGAACTTCATTGATTGTTGGTTTCCCCGGCGAAACAGAAGATGATTTTGAAGAATTGGAAAAATTTGTTGAAGAAGCTCAATTCGACAGACTTGGCGTTTTTGAGTATTCTGCAGAAGATGGAACACCTGCTGAAAAATTTGATTTACAAATTGATGAAGAAGTTAAATGTCAAAGGTATGAAGATATCATGGCTAAGCAACAATTTGTTTCTAAAAACAAAAACTCTGAGATAATTGGCAAAGAAATAGAATGTAAAATTGTTGGTGAATCGCCTAATGCCTACATAGCAAGAAGTTATAGAGATGTTCCAGATGAAGATGGTGTGATTTTTGTTGAAACAACAAAAAATCATAAGCTTGGAGATATATTGCTAGTTAAAGTAACTGTTGCAGAAGAATATGATTTGATTGCAGAAGAAATTTAAAATTTAAGGGAGGAATTTATTTATGAATTTACCAAATAAAATAACAATTGCAAGAATATTACTTGTGCCTGTAATGATGATTATACCTTATCTTGGAATAACTGCTTCATTGCCTTGGGGATTACCTATTGCAAACCTAATAATCTTAGCTATATTTTTAATAGCTTCTTTTACAGATTATTTAGATGGACACATTGCTAGGAAAAAAAATATAGTTACTAATTTTGGAAAATTTTTAGATCCAATTGCAGATAAACTTTTGGTTTTGGCAGCTCTTGTAATGTTAGTTGAAACAGATATAATTCCAAGTTGGATTCCAATAGTTATAGCAGCTAGAGAGTTTATGGTTTCAGCAATAAGAATGCTTGTTGCAACAGAGGGAAAAGTTATAGCTGCAAGCAAACTTGGCAAAATTAAAACAGTTACTCAAATGGTTGGCATTTCACTTGCTTTTTTAGATACTAATTCTTTTATGAGTTTTGTAAATGGTGGGCTTACATCGTATGATTTGGTGTTAAATATACTAATGTCAATAGGAATGCTTCTTGCAGTAATCGCAACAATTTGGTCTGGTGTTGACTATTTTATGAAATCTAAAGATGTTGTTTTAAAATCAAAATGAAAAATCAAAATAAAAAAATATTTTTGTTGACAATATTAATATATAGGTA
>CAZTCE010000186.1:0-2705 GCA_964612205.1 uncultured Eubacteriales bacterium
GGGTTCGAATCCCCGGTGGTGCACCAAATAATTGAAGCTGTAAGGTTCAAACAAAAAAGAATCTTGTAGCTTCTTTTTTGTTTGATTACAAAATAATTTTAGGTATAAGTGGCAATAATTGAGACTTTTTGCGTTTTGAATTGTCAAATGATTGAAACTTCTTTAAAGGGAAGGGGGATTTTAATATGGATAACGGTGCAAGTAGCTACCGCCGTTTTCTTGATGGTGATGAAGCAGGATTAAATGAAATCGTTGAAATGTATGGCGATAATCTTATGTATTTTATAAATGGGATTGTTAAAAATATTGAAATGGCTGAGGATTTAATGGAAGATACTTTTATGGAGTTGCTTATACATAAGCATAATTTTAGAGGTGAATCTTCTTTTAAAACTTATCTATTTAAAATAGGCAGAAATAAAGCTTTGAATGCTTTGAAACGAAATAGGATATACGTTGAGTTTGACGATGATTTGGAGGATCTTCAAAAACTAGAAGATACTATTATAACTAATGAAAAGAATAGGCATGTAAAAAGTGCAATGAGCAAGTTAAAGGATGATTACGCTACTGTTATTCATTTGCTATATTTTGAGGATATGTCTTATGATGAAATTGGTAAGGTAATGAAAAAAACGAATAAGCAAATTAAAAATTTGGCTTATAGAGCTAGAAACTCTCTCAAAGAGATTTTGGAAAAGGAGGGATTTTCTTATGAAGAGTAATGAGGAAAGAGTTCAGTCAATAAGGGCGAAAGTGAAGCAGTATAAAAACGAAAGAAGCATGACTTTATATACGATGGCAGTTGTGGTTTGTGCGATGGTTGCCGTTGCAATGCAAGGCACACTTAATCAAAAAGATGTCAGCACAAATGAGAATAATCCGGTGAAAGATTTAGATGTCGCAAGTGCTTCAAATATTCAAGAAAACATTTCAACTTTTAGTTCTAAAGAAGAATTGTTGCTTTGCATAAATGACATGGCTAAAAAATATGGAAAAAGAGGAAAATATGATGACCTTGTTATTTTTGACGCTGTAACAAATATAGCAAACGAGTCTGCATCCGATTTTTCAGGTGCGCAAAGCAAAGAAGATATTTTAAATACAGATAGCTATTCAAAAACAAATACGCAAGTTCAAGGCGTTGATGAAGCAGATATTGTAAAAACTAATGGCAAAAAAATATTTTATATAGCACAAAATAAGTTGTTCATTTTTGACGCAACAAAAACTAAGACTACGGTAGATAAAGAAATCAGCTTCAAAGAAAATGTTTATCCATATGACGTTTATCTTGATGATAATTATTTTGTGGTTCTGGCTAGTAGCAGATTACAAAGAAATACTTCTGGCGAAACAGCTGAAAAGTTATCTTCAAGGCCAATTGGCTCAAGCGCAACTTTGGTTTTAATTTATGATGTTAATTCTTATGAACTTTTAAGAGAAATTGAAGTTGAAGGAAATGAGATTTCTTCTAGAAAAATAGGCAATGATTTATATATTGTAACAAATAAATATATCTATCTACGAGAACAAATAGAGGAGGATGAAATTCTACCCATCTATAGAGATTCTTATAAATCTGGAGAATGCTTAGAAATTCCTGCAACACAAGTAAAATATTTTAATGATTTTAAAGAAGATGAGTCTTGTAATTTTATGATAATAACTTCATTTAGCTTAGATGACATGGCAAGAGATGTGAATATCAACACTTATTTAGGTGCTGGGAAGGAAGTTTATTGTTCAAAAGAAAATTTGTATGTTGCAAAAATAAAATACAGTTATTCTTATATGCCAAAAATAAGCAATGCCATCGATGAAGCAATTGGTGTTACCGGGATTTCAAAAAACGAAGTGACAACTAATATTCATAAATTTGCAATTGGAAATGGTGATGTTAAATATGTTGCAACTGGAAAAGTTAAAGGCAGATTGCTAAATCAATTTTCTATGGACGAATATAGCGGTAATTTTAGGATAACAACTACTAATGATGATGGTAATAATTTATATGTCTTAAATACTGATATGCAAGAAATAGGCAGTGTTACAAATTTGGCTAGTGGAGAAAAAATTTATGCAACAAGATTTATGGGTGAAAAAGCTTATGTTGTAACTTACAAAACAGTTGACCCACTTTTTGTAATTGATTTGTCAACGCCTACTGCACCAAAGGTTTTAGGCGAGCTTAAGATACCTGGATATAGCAGTTATTTGCATCCATTTGGCGAAAATTATTTGATTGGTTTTGGCGAAGATTCAGTTGAAAAATCTTATACTAATTGGGAAGGCAATCAAGAAGTTGTTGCATACGCAAACGGTTTAAAAATGGCTATTTTTGATGTTTCTGATTACAATAATCCTAAAGAATTATATTCAATAAGGTTAGGCAGTAGAGGAAGTTATTCTCAACTATTGTATAACCACAAAGCATTATTGTTTGATGAAACAGAAGGAATATTTGCTTTTCCTGCTTATCTTGCAGAAGATGCTGGTTTTGATGATGATGGTACACCAAGATATGGCAACAAAATGTTTTCTGGTGCGTTGGTTTATGACGTAAGTGTTGAAAACGGAATTGCTCTAAGAGGCAAGATTGAACATATTGATTCAGATAATAATTCTAATGAGATACAAAGAATTATAAGAATTGGCAACAAACTTTACACGCTTTCAAATGAAATTATAAAATCTAGTGATAT
>CAZTCE010000187.1:0-2681 GCA_964612205.1 uncultured Eubacteriales bacterium
ATACCAAGTACAACTCCGTCCTTGCTAATAGCGAAAATAAAACTTACGCGTGGTACGTTATCGGCACTTACGCGATACAATTCGAAACGCAAGTCGATACGCTATCCGCGCCCGCGCAAATAACCGCAATTAAAGGCGCAACGCTTACCGACGGCAATTTACCCAATCTTAAAAATAGTAGACCGGGTTACACGTTCTTAGGCTGGTACACGGCGGAAAAAGGAGGTATGCCCGCTGTCGGCAACGCTTTCTATAGCGATTTAACGTTATACGCACAGTGGGAAGCAATCATCTACGACATAGAGTTTAACGCCGACGGCGTAGTAAACAACCCGTCCTCGGTAACTATTACGCACGACGACAATACTTACTACAACAAACTGCCCCCGCTAACGGCACCCGTCGACGGATATGTCTTTATCGGTTGGTTCGACTCCGCCGGCAAAGAATACACTGAGAATTCAACGGTATCAATAACCGCAAACTTAAAGCTTTTTGCTAAATGGCAAGTTAAGATAACGCTTAATGCAAACGATACCGAAGACGCGCCGGCAATAGGTAATACCGAGCCAATTTGGCTTAACAAAGGGGCTAAGGTAACAAACCTACCCACACTTGTTAGAACCGGATTTATCCATATCGGTTGGTCGGACAAGAACGGAACTATAATCGGTCAAGATTATACAGCCGACGCCCCACAAACGCTTGACGCGTGTTGGAAAGAAAAGACGACGACCGTATATATTACCTACGATTATAATTACGAAGGAAGCACGCCTAAGGAAGGAATAGAATGGTCTGCAGACGAAGATATAACCGAACCCGCCACGCGCAAAGGCTACGTCTTTGACGGTTGGTTTGATAATGCTATCGGCGGAACGAAAGTCACCAATATTTCGACTTATAAAGATAGCGTAACCGAAAATGAAGAATTCACGCTTTACGCCCACTGGACGGTTATCACTTATAAAGTTTACTTAGACTGCGACGGCGGAACTATCGACGACGTAGAGCAAGACGATAAAGGATACTATGTCGAAGTTAATTACGACGATAATACCTTTAAAGATTTGGTTAACGTCACGATAACGAAAGCAGGATATACTTTCCAGGGTTGGTTATACAATGGCGATACTATCACTTCGACAACTTCCGTTTCCGATTATTTAGGTGATACGATAACGGAAATAACGTTAGTCGCTCAATGGCAAATTAAGTCTTATACCGTAAAATTCGTATCAGATAACACTGATTACGTATGGGATGCCTCGATGACGAATAGGATAGAGTTCGGCGAAACGATATACTTCTCGAAGGACGTACCCAATTACGGTGTAAAATCCTTCAATACGAGTGACGTCGATTACGACGTAACTAAGACGAAATACTTCACCGGTTGGTCGTGCAGCGTTGATGAAACAGTGTATACCGATAGTTTCTTTATTCCTGATTACGAAGGTGATACGATAACCTTCACCGCACAGTGGACACAGAAAGACTATACGATAAAGATAACCGTTACTGATGCAACCGTAGCCGTCACCAGTAATGGCAAAACATATTCCACAAATAGCGAAACAACTTGGCATGCAATGCCGAACCAAAAGATTTCAATTTCGGTGAGCTACACCAACTCTGACGACCAAAATTGCTCAATCACTATGGATAATAAAGAACAAAATCTAAATTCAGAGTTCGCTGTAACAAGCCAAGTAACTGTAACGGCAAGTAGTAGTAGTTGTTTAGTTGAAGGAACGCTTATAACGCTTGCCGACGGAACTAAGAAGAAAGTTGAAGACGTTACGAGTAACGACACCTTGTTGATATTCAATCACGAAACGGGCACCTACGACTTTGCTAAAGTATTGTTCAATGATAGCGAGCCCGTAGCAAACTACACCGTTATCAACCTTCAATTTAGTAATGGAAGTGTCGTAAAGGTCGTTTCCGAACACGGATTCTTCGATATAACGCTTAACAAGTACGTTTATATTGATGATAATAATTACGTTGAATTTATTGGACATAAGTTCTATAGCGCAACTTATGACGGAAGCACCTATAACGACACGATCGTTACATTAGACAAAGCCTATTTAACGACAGAATACGTACGCGTATACAGTCCTGTAACAAAATATCACTTGAATTACTTTACGGAAGACTTGCTCTCAATGCCGGGCGGTATAGAAGGTTTATTCAATATCTTTGAGTACGGCGACGGTCTTAAGTACGACGAAGAAGCAAAGAAAGCGGATCTTGAACTTTACGGTGAACTTACTTACGAAGACTTTAAAGATCTCGTCTCGCTAGAAATGTATGAATCGTATCCTGCAAATTACTTTGGCGTTGCGATTGGTAAAGGTATATTAACTTGGGATAAGATCAATTACTACATTGACCGTTACGGACCTTTGACGGAAGAATCTCAAAGTGAGGATCCACTCAATAGTGAACAAACTTCTTCAACAAAAGCAAATCAAACAGCAATACCGCCATCAAGTAGTAAAAAATCTTTTGATAGCAACGATGAAGATGATAGCATCAACTAACTCAATATTTGATTTGTTATAGGCAACCACACCCCTACCCCCCTGCGGCGGAATTCTTCCGCCGCAGGGGAAAATTTACAATTAAAAATAAAGGAATTCATAATAATATTTTAGATAAATACAAAAAAA
>CAZTCE010000188.1:0-2672 GCA_964612205.1 uncultured Eubacteriales bacterium
TAGAAAAACTTCAGTTATCGACTTCTGACAATGACGGTGGTTTGAGAGTAGTGTAATCCAAGATGGTAGAAAAACTGCTGGACGCATACGAGGAGGCACACATCGGTTTGAGAGTAGTGTAATCCAAGATGGTAGAAAAACACGTTGTACGGTGCGTTGTATAGCTTTCAAGTTTGAGAGTAGTGTAATCCAAGATGGTAGAAAAACGGATGAAAAAGCCTACCGCAAAAAGTGGGAGTTTGAGAGTAGTGTAATCCAAGATGGTAGAAAAACGAAGGAGAACACCATGAACGAAACCATCGCGTTTGAGAGTAGTGTAATCCAAGATGGTAGAAAAACCCTGCTTTACATCCACGTCCCTGCGATCTTGTTTGAGAGTAGTGTAATCCAAGATGGTAGAAAAACGACGTTGTACGGCGTGTTGTATAGCTTTCAGTTTGAGAGTAGTGTAATCCAAGATGGTAGAAAAACCCCGTTGCGGAGGAAGAAATCGACTGCAACGTTTGAGAGTAGTGTAATCCAAGATGGTAGAAAAACCCTTGCCTTTACTTCAGCGGTTGCGTGCGTGTTTGAGAGTAGTGTAATCCAAGATGGTAGAAAAACATTCCAGTGCTTCCACATCGCCCAATTTCCGTTTGAGAGTAGTGTAATCCAAGATGGTAGAAAAACGTATGCTGTGCTTTGCACTGATACACGCAGGTTTGAGAGTAGTGTAATCCAAGATGGTAGAAAAACGATCCTCGAAAAGGCTTCCGTGCTGTACGCGTTTGAGAGTAGTGTAATCCAAGATGGTAGAAAAACTGGTGATATAGTCGGAGATATAGGCCACGGGTTTGAGAGTAGTGTAATCCAAGATGGTAGAAAAACGCTGTGCAAGGACAACATCGCAAGAATTTTGTTTGAGAGTAGTGTAATCCAAGATGGTAGAAAAACCAAGTAGTAGCCGACCAGCCAATAGCTGGAGTTTGAGAGTAGTGTAATCCAAGATGGTAGAAAAACGTTGCGACACCTGTAAAGCACCGTGATATGGTTTGAGAGTAGTGTAATCCAAGAGGTTTTTGCAAAGCGATATAAGTAATCAAGCATGAGAGAGCTCCGAGGGGCTCTCTCGTTTTGTACGGGAGAAATCAACCGGCGGTTGAGGGGGTGGAGAGGCGGTTGAGAGAAGGAGGGCAAAATCAACGAACGGATGATTCACTTTTTGGGGAGGAGGCGGTATACTTTTGGTACGGGCGGGAGAGTGAGAATGAGACAGGCGAGAGAATGAGATGGGGGGAGAGTGGCACGGGGCGAAGGCGTGCTCTTGGTGCGGAGAGAGATTGGCACGGGACAAAAGGACGAGCCCGGTGCGGGAGAGAAATCGGGATTGACGAAGATGAGAAATTGAGAAAGGAAGGAAGCATATGGAAGAAACTTTGGGAAGGCGCATTGGGGTTATGCGGCGGAAGCGGGGCATGACCCAGGAGTATCTGGCGGGGGCCTTGGGGGTGTCTCCCCAAGCGGTGTCCAAGTGGGAGAATGACCAGAACGCCCCGGACGTAGGGATGCTGGTGAAGCTGGCGGATGTGCTGGAGGTGACCACGGACTACCTGCTTACAGGGGACAAGGCGCCTCGGGTCACTTGGGCGCCCGACGGGGAGGAAGCACCTCGGGCGAAGGTCATCCGCATTGAAGTAACGGGGCAGGACGGGAAAGTCACCAACGTCCGAGTGCCCTTTGCCCTGTGCAAGGCCATGGGGAAGATGTCCGTAAACATTCAGGACACCGTAAGCGGCGCAAACAAGCTGAACGTGGAGGACTTTGAACAGATTCTCCTTTTGGCCAACCAGGGGGTGCTGGGACTGCTGATGGAGGTGGACGCGAGGGACGGCGAGCAGGTGCGCATTTTCGTCGAGTAGGAAAGATTGCAAAAAAGCGAACTTTTCGTATATATTCTGTCCGTGAGGGGGCAAACGATTGAAATCGGCGGCAGAATATGGTATAAATAAGAGGCAATACCCACAAGGAGGTTTTTATGGAACTGCAAGTAGGAACCAAGCTCCACGGCTTTACTGTGGAACGGGTACGGAAAGTAGAGGAGCTTTCCGGCACGCTGTATGAAATGCGCCACGACAAGACCGGCGCCGAACTTTGCTGGATGGATAACGGAGAGATGAACAAGCTCTTCTCCGTGGCTTTTAAAACTTTGCCCGAAGACGACACCGGCGTGTTCCACATTCTGGAGCACAGCGTTTTGTGCGGCTCGGAGAAGTACTCCGTGAAGGAACCCTTCGTGGATCTGATGAAGAGCTCCATGAACACCTTCCTCAACGCCATGACCTACCCGGACAAGACGGTCTACCCCGTTTCCAGCCGAAACGAGCAGGACTTCCTGAACTTGATGAGCGTATATCTGGACGCCGTCTTTGCGCCCAACCTGCTCCGCAACCCCAACATCTTCTATCAGGAGGGCTGGCATACGGAGATGGACGAAGAGGGCAATTTGAGCTTCAAGGGCGTGGTCTTCAACGAGATGAAGGGCGCCACCGCCGGCGTAGACCGGGCCCTGTTTGCAGGGGTGCAGACCCTTCTCTTCCCCGACAACTGCTACCGCTTTGAATCCGGCGGCGACCCGGCGGCCATTCCCAATCTGACCTATGAGCAGTATTGCGACACCTACCGCCGCTTCTATC
>CAZTCE010000189.1:0-2666 GCA_964612205.1 uncultured Eubacteriales bacterium
AGCGAGTTCTCTGCTAAAGTTTTTACACTCTCCTTCAAAATATTCTTTATATGCTTTTTTATTAAAAGAAAACTCTCCAATGCTTGTTTCATTTTTGTTTACAGCAATAATTGCAGATTTATTCATAGAATAAATTTCTGTTTTAACATTATACAATATCGAATTAACGTGACTCATAAATATAACTGCAATAAATAAAATAATAACAATCGCTATAGCTATAAAAATAGTTGCAATAATTAATACATTTCCTTTTTTCATTTTATAAACTCACTTATATCTCTATTATAAACTGTATCCCATCTCTCAAACACATCTAAATTTATGCTTCTTGTTGTTGTTCCGCCTTCATTTGTTGCACGTATTTTTATAACATAAGGTTCCGAAATTTTGTCAAACAATCTTCTAGTATCTATCTCCAAAGCATTTCCACTTAAATTTCTTAATGTATTCCAAGAATGAACTGTCTGTTTGGTTTTATATGGTATGACATATTGAATTGTATATTCACTTCCACCGCCATTCATTTCTAAAGGCAAATTGTAACTTTCTTTCAATTTTGAAATAGAAGGATATAACAACTTTTCATTTCTTTTTCGAGGTTCATCATAAACAAATTGTTTAGTCAAATCATCTAAAGTTTGAATACTCGAATTACCTTGGATATAAAATTTTACACTTGTTGGGTCATTTGTTATATTAGCTTTTACAATCAATACTTGCCCCGCACAAATAAACTTGTTGTTTGTTTTTTTAATGGTGTTTAATAATTTATTACCATTGTTTGAATCCTTTTTATATAATTCTATTTTAGTTATTCTAGGTCTTGGTACGTCTCCTGATTTTTGTTTATTTATATCCTTAATTGAAACATATTTTTCTTCTTCATCACAATTAATTTTCAGTGTAACCTCTTTAATATCAACCATTGGTGCTTCATTTGAAAAAAGTGTTTCAAGAACTGCAGTATTTCTAACTAAAATATATATTCCTTCTTCCAAAGAATATTTATTTTTATCTACAATAATTTTATTATCTTTAGAAACCTGAGTTACTTTTGCCCCAGTTACTTTGTCGTATAGATTGTATTGCACTTCAAGTTCTGAAGTCAAACTCTTGATATGCTCTGATTTGGCATATCCATTTAAATTTGTCACTTCTGCTCCATAAGTAAATGGAATTTCGATTATGTCGTTTTTTTCTGAAAACATATAAGTAGTTCCATTTGGAAATTCCAAATTAGCAATTATTTTTGCATCAGCTGCCATTGGTGGTACATTAAACGTTGCTCCCCAATACAATCCATTGCTACCATTCTTTAATGTAAAAATACTTCCTGCTGTTTTCCAAGTTGCATAAGCCTCAAGTCTAGCTTTATCAAGGCCTATACTACTTGCTGTCAAATTGTATTGAACTCCATTTCTACTTAATTTTTGGTGTAACATATACTCTTGTTGTTCCTTAGTTTGATAATCTTCTGTTTCATTCCAAGAGCTAAGTGCATCATCTATAACGATGTAATCCCATTCTTCCGGTGATTTCCCACTAACATAATCATCAGGAAAATTTTCATTATTAACAACTGTTCCAGACAAACTATATCCTAATATTCTGTATTCTCCTATCTTGCCAGTAGTTTCATTTTGCCATTTACCATTTGCTACATCTTTCCATCTTTGATTTTTAATAACATACTGCGGTTTGCCATAAACTATTAAATTATATCTATTATACATTTCTTCGTTTATTTCATATCCATCTTTATTTTTAATTGGAATATTCATCAAACTTAAAGTTTTCTCAAATTTTGCACTAACGCCAGCAAAAACACTAGTGCCAATCGTTAAAGTTAAAATAATTATACTAGTTAAAAATTTTTTCATAAGTTATTCTCCTTGTTTAAATTATCAAAGGGGCGTTGGGTGATGCCCCTCTAATTTTATGATGAGAGTTTTTCGAAATAAAATTCTAAACTCGTTACATCCCTCTTGTAAAAATTAATTATATAATTTCCAATCGTCGTTTTTTCTGTGATTGTTTCTCCTTGGTATTCTTTATTCATTTCTCTTATGTATTTATCCAACATATAATCTAATATCTTATTTGCATCATTATCAAATTCTACTTTCAATGCTTCAAGCAATCTGTTTTTAATACTTTCATCAACTAATTCTCCATTTTGATACTTATAAAAATCTTTCCAAAGCTTTGTTATCTCAATTTTCATAAAGCATTCATTAGAAAAAATTTCTTTTAAACTTATTCTCTGCAAATCATATAGCTTATCCTCGTAATATATAAATTTAAAATAAGACAAACCTCGATTCATGTTAATATCATCTTCACCATTCGAAATAATAATTTGATTTATTACATATTTAGACGGTGCGTATAAAACAGCCGTGTATGAATCTTTTGAAACAAATGATTCAATTACATTTATAAGTTTTTTATTGGTCACATATTTTTCGTTTATAACATAATCATCTAAATATTCAAATCTTCCATCATCCTTAAAATGAATTTTACCATTTCTAATTTCATATCGATTTCTAGAATATTCACTTTTCAAATTTGGCTTAAATCCAATATTTGTGTATTTTTCATCAAGAAGTTTTTCTTTATTTAAAGAAATCTTATTTGAAGCATCATATGCTCTTTGAATA
>CAZTCE010000190.1:0-2648 GCA_964612205.1 uncultured Eubacteriales bacterium
TTTGTTGACATTTAACATAAAATATACTAAAATATAAGTAGATAAAGGAATCCGCATTTAGCGGTTGGCCCCAGCTATTTTTTAAATCGCCTTAGCTCTCCGATAGCATTAGGCGGTTATTTTTTTATCTTGTTGAGTATCCTCTTCAAGATAATAGCAATTAATACTACTTCAATTATAAAATCAATTAAAGTATTATGTATCATTGCTATCACCTCCTTTCGTGGCAAACACCTAAGGAGGTGTTTGCGTTAGGAATGGAGGCTAACCGCTTCATGCTTTTATTCCTTTATCTGAAAAAAGTATACACTATATTTTCAGTTTAAACAAGCGAACATCAAAAAATTTTGCTATATTTTACACCTTACTTTTGAAAAATTTTGGCGATTCGCCAAGAAAAAATTAGAAATATATTTGTTGACATTTAACATAAAATATACTAAAATATAAGTAGATAAAGGAATCCGTATTTAGCGGTTAGCCTCTGGACAAATTTAATAATCGCCCGAGAGTTTGAGCACGGGGCGATTATTTTTTTATCTTGTTGAGTATCCTCTTCAAGATAATAGCAATTGTTACTACTTCAATGATGAATTCAATCAAACTGTTATGTACCATTGCTATCACCTCCTTTCGCACGCAAACAGCAAAGGAGCTGTTTACGTTGGAATTGGAGGCTAACCGCTTCATGCCTTTATTCCCTTATCTGCTAAGAGTATACACTACGTTTTTTATTTAAACAAGCGAACATTAAAAATAAATTTCAAAAATCCAATTCATGAAATTTTTGAGATTTTATCTTTTCAAGAAGTTTATTAAGCTTGAAAATTGCTTCTGCTTTTATTTCTTCCGTTATCAAGCCTTCTTGCAAAGCTTGGTCTAGCTCTTCTTCATCTAAAATCTCATAAGTTCCATCTTCGTGAACAATTACATCCACCAGTAAGTCTTTTATTATATAAGTATCTTCTGATTTGTCATATTCATAATCAATTATATCGCAATACCAAAATTTGAAACTACCGTCCAAATTATAAAATTTGCTTACTTTCCAGCCTTCGTTAAAATATACACATGACATTCCTTTGCCAATGTCTCCTCTTGGCTTAATTGGAGTCCAGCTGGTTATAAGCTTTTCTTCATCTCTATATATTACTTCGTCGCCTGATATATCAACAATCTCATTTGGTATGTATCTTTTTCTGTAAATTTTCATTTTAATCCTCCTACTTGTTTCTCAAAAATTTATCTATTCCATCTACTGCATTTTTGGCCGATTTTATTGCAAGCGAAACGGTTGCTCTCTCTTCGACCAAATCGCCACCTGCGAAAACGCCTGCCACACTTGTTTCACCATTGGCTGTAATTTTTAGTAGTCCATTTTCAGCAGCTTCTACTCCAAGAGGTAAACTTTTTAAATCCGGTAAAGTTCCAATTGCCATAACAACTGTATCTGCTATAATTTCTTCGCCATTATCACATTTCACACTTTCAACTTTTAAATCACCTACAAATTCAACTGGCAAAGTTTCAAACTTGAAATTTATTTTTTCGTTTTCCGCACTTTCGATTTCAGATTTATCTGCCTTCATTTTTTCTTTTGTTTTTCTATAAATAACTGTGACATCGCTAGAGCCTTTCAGTTTGGCCATTCTAGCGACATCCATTGCAACATTTCCACCACCAATTACAACTGCTTTCTCAAAATTTATTTTATCTATGTTTCTTAGAAATTCATTTGCACCATAAACCCCTTTTAATTCAGCACCTTTGATTTGCAATCTTTTAGAAGTATAGTTGCCTACTCCTAAAAACACAGCTTTAAAATCTTGCTTTTCTAAATCTTTAACTCTAAAATCTATTCCAAAAGTTCTAGATGTTTCAACTTTTATTTCATGTTTGACAATATTTGACACAACTTTATCTACAACTTTTTTTGGTAACCTATATTCTGGAATGCCATATCGTAAAATGCCACCAAGTTCTTTTTCCTTTTCAAAAATTGTAACTTCGTATCCCCTTTTTCTAAGTTCAATTGCAGCAGTTAAGCCCGCAGGACCAGAACCAATAACAGCAACTTTTTCAAGTGTTACAGGCACAAAGTCTTCCATAACATTTTCTAATCCCCAATTAAAAATATATTTTTCTATTTCATTAAATTCAACTGGATTAGATTTCAATTTTCTAATACATGAATTCTTACATTGCAAAGTTCCAGAGCATACCATTCCGCAAACACTGCCAAAATAACTTTTATTTAAAATTTCCAAATATGCTTCCTCTAGCTTTTCTTCTTTAAAAAGTTTAATGATTTTCGGAATTGGCATATTAAGCGGGCATGCTTCACTACATTTTGCAATTGCACAGCCATAACATTCATTTGCTTTTTCTATTAATTCATTTGGAATCATTTTCAATATCTCCTATTTTTTCATTACCGCTATTATATATTATCAAAGCACATAAAACAAGAAAAGAAGCACAAATTTCTTTGTGCTTCTTTTGATTTTATTTTTTAGTGTGTTCCAATTGATGTAACATTTTGTTTTGTTGTAACATTTGCTTTTAAGCTATAAATTATTGTAGCAGCTGTTTCACCTTTTTTCCAAACATCTGAAACTGTTTTGGCCGGATTAGCTGATATTTTAGGT
>CAZTCE010000191.1:0-2625 GCA_964612205.1 uncultured Eubacteriales bacterium
TTATTTTTCTAAATCTTCTTCAAATTTAACTTTTGCCATACTAACAACTTTTCCGCCATCGCTAGTTCTCATAAGAGTAACACCTTGTGTTGATCTTCCAAGCACGCTAATATTTGCAACTTCTAATCTAATGATTGTTCCTTTGTCTGTAATTAGCATTACATCGTCATTATCATCAACAACATCAATTCCAATTACTTTTCCTGTTTTAGGAGTGGTCTTATATGTGATAACACCCTTGCCAGCTCTGATTTGAACTCTATATTCTTCAAGTTCTGTTCTCTTTCCAAAGCCATTTTCTGTTATTGCAAGCAAATATGCTTTTTCGTTGTAAATTGGTTCCATACCAATTACATAGTCGCCTTCAGATAATCTGATTCCGATAACACCTTGAGAAACTCTACCAACTGGTTTTACATCGCTTTCAGCAAATGTTATTGACATGCCTTCGTGAGTTACCATTACAACATTTCTCTCTCCATCAGTTAATCTAACATCGATTAGCTCGTCGCCATCTTTAAGAGTGATTGCTTGAAGCCCCGTCTTTCTTCCACTGTTATAATCAATCAATTTAGTTTTCTTGATTATACCGCCACGAGTTGCCATTAATAAGTATTGACCTTCTGCAAATTGTTGAATTGGAATAACCGCAGTAACTTTTTCTTCACCAGAAAGTTGTAGCAAGTTAACAATTGCAGTTCCTTTAGCCGTTCTACCTGCTTCTGGAATTTCGTAACCTTTTAATCTGAACACTTTACCCTTGTTTGTAAAGAATAAAATTGTATCGTGAGTTGAAGTAACAAATAATTGTTTAACAAAATCTTCTTCTCTAGTTTGAATACCAGTAATGCCCTTTCCACCCCTTCTTTGAGCCTTGTATGTGTCAATTGGCATTCTCTTGATGTATCCAAAACGAGTTAATGCAACAACCGTTGTTTCTTCTTTGATTAAATCTTCATTTGTCATCTCACCTTCAGCTGCAATAATTTGAGTTCTTCTTTCATCACCATATTTAGATTTCATTTCTAACAATTCATCTCTAATGATGTCACAAACTAATTTTTCGCTACCAAGTATTGCTCTATATCTTTCGATTTGTTCCATTAAAGCTTTATATTCCTCGTCAATTTTTTCTCTTTGCAAACCAGATAATGTTTTTAATCTCATTTCAAGAATTGCATTTGCTTGGATTTCAGATAAATTGAATCTCTTCATCAAACGCTCTGCAGCATCATCATAAGCAGCTCTGATTATTGCAATTACTTCGTCAATGAAATCAAGAGCAATTCTTAAGCCTTCTAAAATATGAGCTCTTGCTAAAGCTTTATCCAAATCAAATTGAGTTCTTCTAACAATTATTTCTTTTCTATGATCTATATAGCACTCAAGCATTTGTCTTAAAGTCAAAATTTTAGGCTCATTTTCAACAAGTGCAAGCATAATTGCACCAAATGTATCCTGCATTTGAGTATTTTTAAGAAGCTGATTTAAAACGATTTTTGGATTTGCATCTCTCTTAAGCTCAATAACAATACGCATACCTTCACGGTCAGACTCATCTCTTAAATCAGAAATGCCATCGATACGTTTATCTTTAACTAAATCAGCAATATTTTCGATTAATCTGGCTTTATTTACTTGATAAGGAAGCTCTGTAACAATTATTCTATATCTTCCATTTCCATGCTCTTCAATTTCTGTTTTAGCACGAACTATTATCTTTCCTCTACCAGTCAAATAAGCATTTCTAATGCCTTCTTTTCCAACGATTATACCACCTGTTGGGAAGTCTGGACCTTTGATTTCAGCCATTAGATCTTCATCTGTGACGTTATCTTCTTCAACAAGACGTATAATTGCATTTATAACCTCAGTTAAGTTGTGAGGCGGAATATTTGTTGCCATACCAACAGCAATACCAGAAGAACCGTTAATAAGTAAGTTTGGAACTTTAGCAGGTAAAACGGTTGGTTCCATAATTTTTTCATCGTAGTTAGGCATAAAATCAACTGTGTTTTTATCTATATCACTAAGCATTTCAACAGCAATTTTTGGCATTTTGGCTTCGGTATACCTCATAGCAGCTGGGCTATCGCCATCAACACTACCAAAGTTACCATTACCATTAACCATCATATAACGAAGTGAAAAATCTTGTGCCATTCTAACCAAAGCATCGTAAATTGAAGCATCACCATGAGGGTGATATTTACCCATAACTTCACCAACGATATATGCTGATTTTCTATAAGGCTTTTCAGGTGTAAGTCCAAGACCGTCCATTGAATAAAGAATTCTTCTATGAACTGGTTTTAAACCATCTCTAACATCTGGAAGAGCTCTTGATACAATAACGCTCATAGCATAATCTATATAAGATTTTTTCATTTCTTTTTCGATATTTACTCTGATAATTTTCTTTGCATTTTCTTCCATTTTTATATCTCCCATCTTTTGTCTTAATACAATAAAATTATACTAAAACCCTTACGGAAATGCAAGGAAAAAGAGTCATAAATTTTGATTTTTCTTGCTAAAAATCTTACTAAAATCGCAATAACTGTATGTTGATTTATTATGTAAAATATGCTATAATTTAGTTGTAATATTTTGAAAGGAATTAAA
>CAZTCE010000192.1:0-2614 GCA_964612205.1 uncultured Eubacteriales bacterium
ACACTTCAATCTCCTAGCAATTAGCTATGCTTATTATTGCTAGGAGATTTTTTGTGACATTTTTGTAATATAAACTTAACAGAAAAATATAAAGTTTTTCCATTTGACTTTATTGCTTTTTAAAAGTATGAGTAGTAAAATGTTTATTGTAATAAGTACAAATAAAATTTAGGGAGGCATTTGTGAACAAAAAAATTATACTAATATTGTTTTTTTGCGTTCTTTTGGTATATAGTAGCTCTATCAATGTAAATGCTTTTTCGGGTGATTTACAATCAGGAGAAATTGCTATATCGCAAGAAAATGAAATTGAGAATTTTGGTGAATATGTGGAGAATGCAAGCGAAATATTATCAAGCATAACTACTTCTACATATAAAGGCACTATCGTGACTGTTGGAAATAAATATGAAGAAAAAGATGAACTTGGAACTGTTATGCCTTATCAAGATCTTAGGGTCAGAATAAAAGAAAATGGAAAAGAAAATATTGTGTATGTAAAATATCAACTATCTTATTTTTATGGTTCTTCTATTCCCGCAGATGAATTGAAAGTTGGCGATAAGGTTTATGTTACAGTATCTTATGATGAAAATGGTGGAATAACACAAACTTATATTGAGTATATTAGTAATGAGAGATTTTTGATTGCCATGCTTGTTATTTATGCTTTAGCAATCGTTTTAATTGGTGGGAAAAAAGGCGTCAGAGCATTAGTTAGTTTGATTTTAACTATTCTTGCAGTTTTTTATATAATGGTTCCGTTAATTTATGATGGTGTGTCACCAATTTTTAGTGCTGTTTTAACGAGTGTTCTTGTTACAATTATAACTTTTTTAATTGTTGCTGGAGCTTCGAAAAAAACTCTTGCTGCCATTTTAGGAACTACTGGAGGCATCATTGTTGCGGGAATTTTTGCGATAACTTTTGGAAATTTAATGAAGCTTACAGGTTCTTGTTCGGATGCGCTAACTTTGAACATGATGCAAGAAGGAAAAGACTTTGATTATGAGGGAATAATGGTTGCAGGTATAATTATTGGAGCTTTGGGCGCATGTATGGATGTTGGAATGTCAATTGCTTCTTCATTACATGAACTTAGTGTTGAAACAAACGGAATGACAACTAAAAAATTGATTAAGTCAGGAATGAATATTGGAAAAGATGTAATGGGGACAATGACAAATACGCTTATTTTAGCTTATGCAGGAAGCTCACTTATAATCATTTTGCTATTTAAAGGGTATAACCTAGAACTTTATCAAATACTTAACAATACAGAGCAAGTTTTAGAAGAAGTTTTAAGAGCAATTGCAGGTAGTTTTGGTCTTGTGTTTACGATTCCTATTACTGCTATAATTAGTTCAATTTTAATGGGAAAAAAGGAGGAAATGAAAGATGAATGGATCGGATAATAAAGGAATTATACAAACGCTTTTGATTAGTGTTGCGACAGCAGCGATTGTTTTTGTCGCTACTTCGGCATATTATATAAATAATGTTGCCGTTGGAAATGGAACTATGGCGTGTGAATCTGATAGTAATTTTACTAAATTAAAAAATGTATTGAATCTTGTTAAAAAGGATTTTTTATTTGATGATTATGATATGGAAAAGCTTGAGGATGGTGCGATAAGAGGAATGTTAGATGCGCTAGACGACCCATATACAAGTTATTTTAATGCTTCTGAAACAGAAAGCTTTTTAATTGAAACAGAAGGTGAATACGAGGGTGTTGGAATGTATATAACCTATGGAAGCGATATTGAATGGCCTATGGTTTTGAGTGTTATAAAAAATTCCCCTGCTGAAGAAGCTGGTGTTCAAGCTGGCGATTATATTTATGAGGTTGATGGCGAGAAAATGACTAAAGAAACTTCACTTGAAGAGGTTGCACATAAATTAAAAGGAAAAGCTGAAACCACTGTTTCTATCACGTTTATTCGAATTGACGAAAATGATAAGCAAAAGGAAATCGTTAAAGAATTAGTTAGAAGAAAAGTCGAAGTTTCTACATTTGATTATGAAGTAAAAGATGGAAATATTGGTTATATGAGATTTGAATCTTTTGATGAAGATGCAGATATTCAATTTAAAAAAGCATACAATGATTTAGTTGATAACAAAAAAGTAAAGGGAATAATTATTGATATTAGGGATAATCCGGGTGGCTTGTTAAATACCGTCGTAAATATTGCTGATATGTTAGTTCCTAACGGCATTATAACTTATACAGTTGATAAAAATGGCAATAAAGATACAGAATATTCTGATTCTAAATGTTCAAGTGTTCCAATAGTTGTTTTGGTAAATGAAAATTCTGCAAGTGCATCTGAAATTTTAGCAGCTGCAATAAAAGACCATGGAGTTGGAAAAATTGTTGGTAAAACGACTTATGGAAAAGGTTTGGTCCAAAAATTTGTTGGGCTTGGAGATGGAACATATGTAAAATTAACTATTGCTGAATACTTTTCGCCAAACGGTACAAAAATTAACAAGATTGGTGTTATACCAGATTATGAAGTTGAAAAAAGTGATGATGTTAAGAAGGATGAACAACTTGAAAAAGCTTTAGAAGTGATTAAAGGAATGTAGTTAATATGCTGCAAAATAG
>CAZTCE010000193.1:0-2598 GCA_964612205.1 uncultured Eubacteriales bacterium
GCTTTAGTTTGCTATTAAAATTATATGAAAAAATTAGAAAAAACTTAATTTACTTTGTAAAATGGAGTAAACTAGATTGTATTTTAAAAAAATAAACTTAAAAAAGCTAAAAAAAGTCAAAATTTTCTTGCGTAACTTTTGAGGTTATAGTAAAATATTCTTGCATGTGAAATATTAGGAAAAGGGGTTGAAATTTTGCTGAGAATATCTGGAAGAACTAAACTTGTTTTTAACATGCTTACTAAATTAATACTTTCGATGCTAGTTGGTTGTGCACTTATGTTTGGAATGTTATTCATATCTTATAAACCTGCTTATGGTGTTACTTTCTCTGGTGAAATGCTAGGATATGTTTCTAGTAAAAAGGGTGTGCAGAGCCAAATTAAAGATTTCGTTGAAAAAGGTGATTCTGAGCAAGTGGGTTACGTTATTTTGAAAGAAGAACCAGAATACGAATTTGCACTTGTAAAAAAAGAAATGCCTACTAGCGATAGCGATATTGTTGCCAGAGTAATGAGCGAATGTGATGTTTATTACAGAGTATATGGCATTAATGTTGATGATGAAGAAAAGTTTGTTGTTGAAACGGTTAAAGAAGCTCAAGAAATCACAGACAAAATAAATGAAGAACAAAAAAGTTATACTGAAAAAGCTAATGTAGAGATATCTGAAAAGTTTGTTCAAAAGTATGAATTGCTTGAAGATGTTGAAGTTGCTATAAATGATATTGTTTCTGAAGTGAAAGAAAATAATAAAGTTGTGAAGAAGGTTACTACATATTCTGCTGGTTCGTTTAAAACTGTTCCGGAAGAAATTTTATTAGCACTTCGTGAATCAAATAGTGAAATAGATTTTAGAAAACCTTTAGACACAGGTGTTTTAACATCTAGATTCGGAATGAGAAGTTTAGGAAATCATGGTGGACTTGATTTTGGTGCACCAATTGGAACTCCTATTCATGTTGCTGAAGACGGTGTTGTTACATTTGTTGGTTGGTATGGTGGTTACGGCAATCTTGTTAAGGTTCAACACGCATCTGGCTACGAAACTTATTATGGTCATTGTAGTGCTTTTGGTTGTGAAGTTGGAGATGAAGTTAGCAAGGGCGATGTTATCGCTTATGTTGGTAACACAGGTAGATCTACTGGACCTCACGTGCATTTCGAAATCAGAATTGATGGCGTAAAATATGATCCAGAAGTTTTCTTACCAGAAAAATAAAGCTAAAATTGAATTTTGAAAAGCTCTCCAAAACGGAGAGCTTTTTTAGTATACTCTTTTCTACTTATATTTTAATATCATTTTATGTATTTGCCAACTTTTTTGAAGTATTTTTTTAGAAACTGCAAAAATTTTGCTTTTGAAAATTATCCTGCGAAAAAACTTGAAAAAAAAGAATTATTTAACATTGACTTTTATGGGGGAATAATAGATAATAAAGGTAGTGATTAAACGGAGTGAGTGTGTTCTCCGTAAGGAAGGATGATATTGATGAGTAAAAAAATTTTGATAGTTGACGATGAAAAAGCTATTGTCGACATATTGAATCATAATCTAAAAAGAGAAGGTTATGAAACATTGCAAGCGTATGATGGCGAAGAAGCTGTTGAAAAGATAAAATCAGAAAAACCTGATTTGGTTTTGCTTGATGTTATGCTTCCGAAGATGGATGGTTTTACAGTTTGTAAGGTTGCTAGGCAAACAACTAACATTCCAATAATAATGGTTACTGCTAAAGAGGATGTTGTTGATAAGGTAATTGGTTTGGAGTTGGGTGCTGATGATTATATCACAAAACCTTTTAGCGTTAGAGAGGTTTTAGCGAGGGTAAAAGCTAATCTTAGAAAATGGGATGGAATAGAAACAAGCATCAAATTAAATGATGGCGAGCAGCAAACGTTGTCTTTTGGACCTTTAACTTTGGATACTTACAAATATGAAGCTAAAGTTAGTGGCAGAAGTGTTGAACTTACTTTAAGAGAGTTTGAGTTATTAAAGTTTTTGGCAACGCAACAAGGTCAAGTTTTTTCAAGGGAAGAGTTACTTGAAAAGGTTTGGGGATATGAATATTTTGGCGATGTTAGAACTGTTGATGTTACTATCAGAAGGATTAGAGAAAAAATCGAAGAGAATCCAAGTATGCCAGAATTTTTAGCTACTAAAAGGGGTATTGGATATTACTTTAATGCAGAAACTTTATAAAGTGCAATTTTCCGCCAGGTTGCCTGACGGATTTTTTTATGTAATATTAAAGTTGTTTTGCGTTTATTTTGTTTCGATTTGAGGTGTAGATTTATGTTTTGGAAGAGCTTACAGTTAAAGTTGATTTTAATATTTTTTATTTTGATTGCAACGACGCTTCTTGCGATTGGAACTTATTCGATTAATACTACTGAAAAGGTATATTATAACGGCTTTGTTCAGGAAATGTTAAACACGATTTCGAGTTTTGGCTTGAATATTGAAAATATTAAGGAAGAGGAAAACAAGGCAAAGGCTGACGGAGATGGCGTTTTTTCTGTTGGGCAAGATTTCTTCTCGAGGATTAATGATATTGAAATCTATAAGGAGTAAATTAATAAAGATAAAAATGATAAG
>CAZTCE010000194.1:0-2597 GCA_964612205.1 uncultured Eubacteriales bacterium
ATTTTATTATATTTATTATCTTTTCTGCCCAATACAATTTTGCCTTTTTCAATTATTTGAGTAAAATCGTCATCCATACCTATATAATATTTGATAGAACAATTTGGCTCTGCTTTTATTGATTCGACAAAAGACAAATGCTTTTTATCAAATATTAAAACTTCTATTTCTGACCTTTGGACAAGTGACTTAAATTCATTTTCAGGAAGTGCCTTATCTATTGGAACGACAACCATATTAGCTGTTGCCACTGCAAGATAAGAAACATTCCATTCATATCTATTTTCAGAAAAAACACCAATTCTTTTATTATCCAAATTTAAAGTTGTTAAATATGAACCAAGTGCTTTTATGTCTTCAATAAATTTTGAATACTTAATTCCAACTACTTCATTTCTAAATTTCATTTTGAAAGCTATCTCATCAGAATAATTTTTTTCTGTGTGAGAAAGCAATTCTCTTAAATCTCTAAAGTGTAACTCCGCCATTTTTTACCTCCATTATTACATTTTATAGCTACTATATTTTACCGCTATTTGCAAAAGTTTGCAACAATTTTCACACTTTGTACACGATATTTTGAAACGCCTTAAATCTAGAACACAAATTTTTATAATTTTGAAAAAACCCTAGTAGCACTAAAGCCACTAGGGTTAATATTATTTAGCATATTCAATAGCACGAGTTTCTCTAACAACATTTACTTTGATTTGTCCTGGATAATCCATTTCATCTTCAATGCGTTTTGCAACATCTCTCGCCATTAAAACCATCTTATCATCATCAACATTTTCTGGTTTAACAATGATTCTAACCTCACGTCCAGCTTGAATTGCAAAAGATTTTTCAACACCTTCAAAAGAATCAGCAATCTCTTCCAATTTTTCTAAACGCTTAATATAAGTTTCTAGTGTTTCACGTCTTGCACCAGGTCTTGAAGCCGAAATTGCATCAGCAGCTTGAACTAATACAGCCTCCATAGTCTTTGGTTCTACATCTCCATGGTGTGCTTGTACGGCGTTGATTACTGCATCGTTTTCCTTAAATTTCTTTAAGATATCGACACCAATCTCAACATGTGTACCCTCCATCTCATGGTCAATAGATTTACCAATGTCATGAAGAAGTCCAGCTCTTTTTGCAAGCTTAGGATCGAAACCTAATTCTTCTGCCATTATACCAGCAAGTTGAGAAACCTCAATTGAATGGTTTAGAACATTTTGTCCATAACTAGTTCTGTATTTCAATTTACCAATTAATTTAATAACGTCAGGATGTAAGCCAATTACGCCAGTTTCCATTGAAGCTCTTTCGCCTTCATCTTTGATGATGTTTTCAAGCTCTTCTTTAGCTTTTTCAACAGATTCTTCGATTCTTGCTGGATGTATTCTGCCATCAGTAACAAGATTTTCAAGTGCAATTCTTGCAACCTCACGTCTAATCGGATCAAATCCAGAAAGAATAACCGCTTCAGGTGTGTCATCGATAATTAAATCAATACCAGTTAATGTTTCTAATGTTTTAATATTTCTACCTTCTCTTCCGATAATTCTACCTTTCATGTCATCACTTGGTAATGGCACAACAGAAACAGTAGTTTCAGAAGTATGATCTGCAGCACATTTTTGAACTGCATAAGTAATTAGTTCTTTCGCTTTTTTATTAGCTTCATCTTTAGCTTTTGTTTCACTATCTTTAATCATTATAGCTGATTCATGAATTAAAGATTCTTGCAAAATGCTAAGCAAATATTTTTTAGCTTCTTCTTGAGATAAACCTGCGATTCTTTCAAGTTCAGCGATTTGCTTATCTTTGAAAGTATCTAATTCTTCTTTTTGAAGCTCAATATTTTTGATTTTTTCTGCTAATTGCAATTCTTTTTTCTCTAAATTTTCAATTTTTCTATCTAGAGTTTCTTCCTTTTGAACTAATCTTTTTTCTTGTCTTTGATTTTCTGCTCTTCTCTCTTTTGTTTCCTTGTCTAGCTCTGCTCTTTCTTTTTGAATTTCCTCTTTAGCCAAAATAACTTTTTCTTTCCTTTCAGCTTCAGCATTTCTTGATGCTTCATCTAAAATCTTTTTTGCTTCTTCTTCAGCATTTTTAATTTTAGATAGTCCTTTTCTTTCGTTACTTTTTTCTTTTTGAACGAAAATAACAGAAGTAACTGTGGCAGATACGGCAAGGACGACAGCAGAAATTATGATTACTTGTACTAGAGTAAAAATATCGTCCACCTCCTATTTACTTTTCAATGTTCAATATATTATTAAGGACACTTTTCTTTTTAAATGGTAGTATTCCAATCACCACATAACTATTGTTCAATAATATATTTTCATTACCATTCCATTTTATAAGTAAAAGGACTCCTTGTCAAGAGTCCTTTTACTAAAAACAATACATATTGCTTTATTTTGTTTGGTCAGAAAGTAAACGATCTAATTCTTCTTTAGAAAGCATCGTCATTTTTTCTTCTTCCTTATCTTTATTTATTTTTTCTTTGATTTCTTCCATAACTTCAACGGGAAAACCTTTTTTATATTCCTGCTTTAATCTAATAGAGCCATCTGAATTATATTTGATAACATGTCCGTTCA
>CAZTCE010000195.1:0-2580 GCA_964612205.1 uncultured Eubacteriales bacterium
ATATTTATATATAATAGGAGGTGCTTGGAATATGAAAAGAACATTTCAACCAAAAAACAGACAAATGAAAAAGGTTCATGGCTTTAGAGCTAGAATGTCTACTGCTAACGGTAGAAAAGTTATTAAAAGAAGAATGCTTAAAGGTAGAAAGAAACTTTCTGCTTAATCAAATTAGCTGAAAAATGTGGCCCGAATGGGTCTTTTTTTCTATTAGCTAAATTTACGAGAAGGTGATTAAATGAAAAATACCTTTGCTTTAAAAAATAGGAATGAATTTCAGCGTGTTTTAAAGAAAGGAACTTGGTTTTCGGGGGATTTTATTAGCTTATATATTCTGCCTAATTCCGATGTTAAGTATAATTTGCTTGGCGTTGCAGTGGGAAAAAAGTATTCAAAAAGCAGTGTGCAACGTAATAGAGTTAAAAGATTGATTAAGGAAAATTATAGATTGAATGAAAATAGGGTTAAAACAGGTTATTTAATTGTAATAGTTTGGAAGAATAACAATTCGAAAGAAAATGTAAGTTTTTATAATATCTCGAAAGACTTGTTAAAATGTTTAAAAAAGGCTGATTTATTCATGGTTGAGGAGGAATGATATGTTAGCATTTATAGCGAGTTGTTTTGGATATGCAATGAGTTTTATTTATGGAATTGTTCAAAATTATGGAGTTGCAATAATTTTGTTTACTATTTTAGTAAAAGTTTTATTGATTCCGCTTATGGTAAAACAGCAAAAATCTATGCAAAAGGTGCAGGAGTTGCAACCTTTATATCAAGAATTACAACGTAAATATGGAAATGATAGTCAACGTTTGTCGCTTGAATATCAAAAGCTATTAAAAGAAAAAAATATGAATATGTTTTCTGGCATGGGGTGTAGCGGTTGTTTGTTGCAATTAATACAATTTCCAATTATTTTGGGATTATTTTATATGATGGTTAGTCCGCTTACATATATTTTAAAGTTGCCAGCAGAGGAAATCGATGGATATAAAGAAAAACTTAATGCTTATTATGCTGAGCTAGATATTGAAAAGGCTGAGATTAGTGGTGATATACTTACTAGTGGCGAAAGAGCTGAGTATTATGAAAAAGATTATTTGAAAAATTCTAGATATGTTGAATTAGTAATTGCAAAGCAAGAAAATTTATTTAATATGGAGTTTTTGGGCATTAATTTAGGTGATATTGCTAGCGAGAACAGGGACAATTATTTGTTATATATTTTGCCAGTTTTGTGTATGGTCGTTACATTTATTTCGCTTAAGTTTTCAAGTGATGAAACGAAGAAACAGCAACAACAGATGGTTACTGCACCGAATAATACTGAAAAAAGTTTAACAAAGCCAGAAGATGAAATGATAATGCCGAATATGACTGTGATGAATACAATGATGCCAATTATGACTGGATATATTGCGTTTATTGCGCCTCAAGGCTTAGGATTATATTGGACTGTTAACAGTACGTTGCAATTAATTCAAATGACGGTTACAAGGCATATTAAAAATAAAAAATCAGAAAAATAATGTTAAATATCGGATAAAATCCGTTATATAAATTTTAGAGAGGGGATGTTTTTAGTGGCTAAAGTTGCAGAAGGAATTGGCAAAAATTATGAAGAAGCTGTAGATGATGCACTTAACAAAGTTGGACTTACAAAAGAACAAGTGTCTATCGAAATGATAGAAGAACCAAAAAAGAGATTTTTTAGTATTTTAGAACATAAACAAGTTAAAGTAAGAGTTACTGAAATCGAGCAAGCCAAAGAAGAAAAAAAAGAAGTTAAAGCATATGAGATTAAAGAAGCTCCTGCTGAAGCTGTTGAAGAGGCTGAAAAAGTTGTAAGAAAATTCTTGAACGAATATTTTGAAAAGATGGGTGTAAACCTTGACATTACTGCAAAATACGAAGAAGGTTTACTAAAAGTCAACATAACTGGAGAGAAAGCCGGTATAATAATTGGTTATAGAGGTGAAAACCTTGAAGCACTTCAACTTATTGTATCTACGATTGCAAATAGAAAAAAATCAAACTATGTGAAAATATTGTTAGATGTTGAGGGATACAGAAACAAAAGAATCAAAACACTTGAAGAATTAGCTGCAAAAGTTGCTCAAACAGTTGTAACAAAAAGAAGAAGTATCACACTAGAGCCAATGGTTCCATTTGAAAGAAGAATTATACACACAACATTGCAAAATCATCCAAAAGTAAAGACAGCAAGCATAGGTGAAGAACCATACAGAAAAGTTGTTATCTCACTTAAATAAAACAAATTAATAAAACAAAATGCCGAAGAACCTTAAAACTTCGGCATTTTTTTGTTAAATGCCACGGGGACGGACTTAGCGGCACACCTCAAAAAAAAACAGATTACAAGCACGATTTAGCCGTTTTTTTAAAATGCCACGGGGACGGACTTCCTGGCACACCTTAAAAAAAACCAGATTACAAGCACGATTTAGCCGTTTTTTTAAAATGCCACGGGGACGGACTTCCTGGCACACCTTAAAAAAAACCAGATTACAAGCACGATTTAGCCGTTTTTTTAAAATGCCACGGGGACGGACTTCC
>CAZTCE010000196.1:0-2570 GCA_964612205.1 uncultured Eubacteriales bacterium
AGATGAAGCTGCTTCAAAAGTTAATTTAACAAACAAAGTTTTAGCACAACTTGAAATATTAAAAGAAGATTTAGAAAAAATACGTAATGAAAAAGAATTGGAAGAAAACATTGAAGATCCAAATCAATCACCTGACTACGAAAAAATTGCAAATCTTAAATCTCATGAAACAGCTTTGATAAATCAAATAACTGAAATGTCACAAGGTAATGTCGAAATAGAACTTACAATCGACGACGTTGCAAAAGTAATTGAAACATGGACTAAAATTCCAGCCTCTAAGATTTCTGAAACAGAAGCAGAAAAATTATTAAACCTTGAATCAAATTTGCATAAAAGAATAATTGGTCAAGATAAAGCTGTGACCGCTGTTTCAAACGCAATTCGTAGAAGTCGTGCAGGATTAAAATCAAAAAAACGTCCGCCTTCATTTATTTTTGTTGGACCTACTGGTGTTGGTAAAACTGAACTTGCAAAAGCTCTTGCAAGTGAATTATTTGGCACTGAAGAAGCAATTATCAGAATCGATATGTCAGAATACATGGAAAGTCATTCTGTTTCTAAGTTAATTGGTTCTCCTCCGGGCTATGTTGGATATGACGACGCAGGACAGCTTACCGAAAAAGTCAGAAGAAATCCATACTCTTTAATTTTATTTGACGAAATTGAAAAAGCACATAATGATGTTTTCAATATTCTATTACAAGTTTTAGATGATGGAAGGCTTACAGATTCACAAGGCAGAGTTATAAACTTTGACAACACAATAATCATTATGACATCTAATGCTGGTTCCGATTTAAACAACAATGGTATTGGATTTAACAAAGATACTGAAAGTCTTGTCGAAGCTAGAGTCCAAAGTGCTTTAAGAAATACTTTCCGACCTGAATTTTTAAACCGTGTCGACGAAACAATAATATTTGATGAGTTAAAGAAAAATGAGTTATTACAAATTGTTGATTTAATGCTATCAGAAATTACAGACGAACTTGTCGAAAAGAATATTCACATCACTTTCGACAAGCAAGTAAAAGAATATATTTTAGAAAAAGGTTATGAGCCAAAATATGGAGCAAGACCTCTTCGCAGAGCAATTCAACGATATATTGAAAATGAACTTGCTGAATGTCTATTAAAAAACGAAATAGTTCCAAACGAAGAAGTCACACTTATTTTAGTAGATGACAAAGTCGCAATCAAATAAACTTTAATGCCACGAAAATTCCAATTCGTGGCATTATTTTTTGTATAAAAAAATCACACCCAATTGAGTGTGTTCCTAGAGCTAATTTGTGATTTTTATGTCACATCACAACGAAATTAAAATTATCTTAACTTAATTGCTAGTGCGTTTTTTAGAAAGTTCATTTAGGTTTGAGATAATCTTTTTATCAGGATTTCCTAGTTTTTTATAAACTCTTGTCACTATCCGATGCTACTTCATCACGACATTACCACAGCTTCTTGCTAAGAAAAAACATTCATCATATTAGCTAGCATCTTGCTAACATAAATCCTATTTTTTCCGAACACGCTAATTGATAAATAGTAAATCCACGACCTATAGTAATCAGCAGAAATGCAAGACAATAAAATCAGCTGAAACTAAAACAAAAAATATGATAAAGTATTTAGAGAACTTTTTGCTCCCTATTACTTTAAAACATTCATCTTTCTTAAGCACTAATTACCCGTATTTTTATGCATACGCATCCTCAAATTTGGAAATTTCCATTTTGAAATTTTACATAGAAGTTGCCTTCTCTTTCCAAAAATATTTTATCACTACGAATTAATATATGCAACCATTTTTTTACTTTTATTTTTTCAAAATTTTTACCACAGATAATACCAACCTTTCTATTTTTTATTTTATTATTCTTGTAGATATTTTCAAATCAACTTTTTCTATTTTCATAATCAAGAAAAAATGAGGCGCTTTTGTTAAAACGCCTCATTTTTCTAATCTTACTTGCAGTTACAAGCGAGAATCAATCGTTCATTAGAATTATTCGGATTCATAGCAGTATGCTCATAGAGGTAGTTCAGCAAAAATTCATTTGCTACTTGATAATTTTCTTCTTTATTAATTTGCTCAAAAAGCTCCGAAATAAGAAGATAATTATCAGGTCGTTCGATTACATTAACCCTATTGCAATTCGAACAAATAGAGCATTCTAACGCCTTAGAAAGCATTTCAACAGAAGAATCTCCTTCTTCAAATTGCATATTCGACCAATTTGCGATTCCCTCCAAAAATGGTCTTTTCAATTCTTCAAAAAGGATATCTGCATCTATACCTTCAATGTCTACATATTCGTACAAATCATGCTTAGGAGCTATTTCATAGTCAATATAGATACCTCCACTCATTACCAATTTTGATAATTCTTTGTTGATCTGTTCAATTTTTTTAGTAACATCGACTGCTTCCACCGTCGGCTTAAGCGTGGGCACTACTGTCGGTTCAGGTGTAGGCACTGCTGTCGGTTCAGGTGTGGGCACTGCTGTCGGTTCAGGTGTGGGCACTACTGTCGGTTCAGGCGTGGGCACTGCTGTCGGTTCAG
>CAZTCE010000197.1:0-2569 GCA_964612205.1 uncultured Eubacteriales bacterium
AAACTAATTACTTAGCATTTGAATTACCAACTGAAGAATATCACAATGAACTATATGAAGAATTGATGTATATTAATTGCCTTAATGGAGGAATAAAAAATTTTGACAATACCTTTTTTGTACAGAATAAACACGAAAAGGCAACTTATCCTGAAAAGGGAAAGCAAAATATGGTAACTTTACACACATTCATACGCAATCAAATACATCATAGAAAAGATAATGGCATAGCAAAACAAGAACAATTAAAAGAATCAATAGAAAAAATGAGAAGTTATTTTTAAAATATAAAGGATTATTTGATAAAGATGAAAAAAGATATACAAAGGGAAAAGGTGAAGAAATGAAAAAAAGAACATGTATAGAATTATTTGCAGGGGCAGGAGGTTTAGCTCTTGGTTTAGAAAAAGCCGGTTTCGAAGAACTAGGACTAATAGAAATAGATAAAACAGCTTGCGAGACCTTAAGAATAAATAGACCAAACTGGAATGTAATAGAAGGCGATATCGTTGAGATAGCGAAACAAAATTTGTTAGAAGTATTTGATTTAGAAGAAGGAGAATTGGATTTGCTATCTGGTGGATATCCATGTCAAGCTTTTAGTTATGCTGGAAAAAAGTTAGGTTTTGAAGATGTTAGAGGAACAATGTTTTACTATTATGCAGAATTTTTAAGACAACTTAAACCAAAAATGTTTCTTGCAGAAAACGTAAAAGGATTAACAACACATGATAATGGAAAAACATTGCAAACAATGATTACGGTTTTTGAGGAATTAGGATATAAAGTGCAATGGAAAGTATTAAATGCGTGGGATTATGGTGTGGCAGAAAAAAGACAAAGGGTTGTTATAATAGGAACTAGAAAAGATTTAGATATAGAATTTGAATATCCACAAGAGCATGAGTATAAGCCTGTATTAAAAGATGTTCTTAAGGATGTTCCGGAATCAGTTGGAGCTAAGTATCCTGAAAAAAAGAAAAAAGTATTTGATTTGGTTCCGCCAGGTGGATATTGGAGAGACTTACCAGAAGATATAGCTAAAGAATATATGAAAAGTTGTTATTACATGTGTGGAGGAAGAACTGGTATAGCCAGAAGACTTTCATGGGACGAACCATCATTAACATTAACTTGTTCACCAATGATGAAACAAACAGATAGATGTCATCCAGAGGAAAGTAGACCTTTTACAACTCGTGAATATGCTAGAATACAATCTTTCCCAGATGAATGGGAATTTGCAGGTAAGATGAACGACATATATAAACAAATCGGAAATGCTGTTCCTGTAGAATTAGCAAAAGAAGTAGGAAATTCTATTATGGATGCATTAAATGGAACTAAAACAAATAGTAAAGTAGGAGGTGTAGAAATATATGAGCAAATGGGGCTTAGAATTCATTAGTAGAGAAGATTTGAAAGAACATGTTAGAAATACAATTGCTACATATAATGAAACTTTAAAATGTATTGATTTAAGGCGTTTTAACAAAAATATTATAGACCCAATAAAATTAACTTTTGATAGTAAAGTTTATAGGAAAAGTATAGAAGAAGTTATTGCTAACGAAATATATAGGCAAAGAGATAAGACTAATACAAATGCAATAGGATATTTTCATCAAAATTTATTTAAATATATAAAAACATGTGAAGTTCCTGAACAAGGTTTTGATATAATCTGTACTAGAAGCGATAAAAGTAAAGTTTTTGTGGAAATGAAGAACAAACATAATACAATGAATTCTTCTTCTTCACAAAAAACATATATGAAAATGCAATCTAAAATTCTTGAGAATCCTAAATATGAATGTTATTTAGTTGAGGTTATAGCTAAACAAAGTCAGCATAAAATTTGGAAAGTTTCTCTTGATAATCAATCGATGTCAAATGAAAGAATTAAAAGAGTTTCTATAGATAAATTTTATGAAAGAAGTTACTGGCGATAAGAATGCATTTTATAAGATCTGTGAGGAATTACCAAATTTGATAGATGAAATAATAAAAGAAGATGATAAGATGGCTGTTGAAAAAGATTCTGTATTTACAGAGCTTATGGCGATAAATCCAGATCTTTTGAAGAGTTTATATATGTTAGCATTTAATTCGTATGAAGGTTTTATAGGAGAAAGATAATGAAAGTACTTACAGTAAAACAACCTTATGCAACTTTTATTGCTGAAGGGATAAAAGAATATGAATTTAGAACATGGAAAACTAATTATAGAGGAGAATTTTATATCCATGCAGGTTTAGGTAAAAATTTGGATTCAATGAGAAAGTTTAAAGAACTTGAATTAGAATATCCTTCAGGAATAATAATAGCTAAAGCTACTTTGGAAGAATGTATAGAAGTAGATGATAATTTTAGAGAAATACTTAAAATTAAAAATCCTAAATTATATTCACATGTTATAAATGATAAAGAATGGAAAGGATATGCATTTAAACTAACAAATGTAGAGAAAATAAATCCAATACCAGCTAAAGGAAAATTAAGTTTTTGGAATTATGAAGAATCATTATAAATTTTTATAATACATAAGTAACTAATTGAAGTGAAAAT
>CAZTCE010000198.1:0-2554 GCA_964612205.1 uncultured Eubacteriales bacterium
ACCTTGCCCATATCTTTCATACTAGTCGCACCAACTTCAGCTATTACTTCAGAAATTATTTGTTCTAGCTCTTCTAAAGACAATTGTTCTGGAAGGTAAACATTTATAACTTCGATTTCATCGTTAACTTGCTTTATAAGATCTTCTCTTCCACTTTTCATGATGTCTTCTAGTGAATCTTTTCTCTTTTTTATTTCTTTTGATAAAATTTCAAGAATCTCATCATCATTAACTTCTTTTTGAGAATCTTTTTCAATTTGCAAAATTGCCGCACGAACCATCATGATAGTATTTTTCTTAAGTTCGTTTTTTTCTTTCATAGCCTCTTTGAAATCTTGTAATAATCTTTCTTTTAACATAATTTTCCCTCCTATACAATAATAGGGCGAATAAAATTCGCCCAGTTAATATTAATACTTTCTTTTTCTAGCTGCTTCTGATTTCTTTTTTCTTTTTACACTAGGTTTCTCATAGTGTTCTCTTTTTCTAACCTCTTGTAAAACTCCGCTTCTAGCGCAATCTCTTTTAAATCTTCTTAAAGCATTATCTAAAGATTCATCATCTCTAATTTTAATTCCAGACATTTCTTTTCCCTCCTTCCGAAGTCAACCATTTTTTGCTCTTTTTGCATAAAATTCCTACTGCAACATCTCAGTAACAAAAACATTATACTTAACTATTTTCAAATTGTCAATAGTATTTTAAAACTTTTATAGAACTTTTGTTCTTGATATTTTAAATATTTCTCTTGCTTTTTTTTACAAAATATGCTAAACTACCTTACGTAAGTTTAGTTATCACATAAAAGGAGGTGCTAAAACATGCCAAATATTAAATCTGCTATAAAAAGAGTTAAAACAACAGACACAAAATCAAAACAAAATGCTTCTATCAAAACAGCATACAAAACAGCTGTTAAAAACTTCAAAAGCGCAGTAGAAGCTGGTGAAAAAGAAAAAGCTGTTGAATTATTTAAAGTTGCTACAAAAGCTGTTGATAAAGCTGCAGACAAAAATGTTATCAAAGACAACACAGCATCTAGAAAAAAATCTAGTTTAGCAAAATTATTAAACACTATAAAATAAATTTTAGCTCAAATTTCATTTCATAATATTAAAACAGCATTTTAATGTTGTTTCGTTTAAAAGTGCTATTTCCCTAGGAATTAGCACTTTTTCATATTATTTTTCAAAAAATTTGTATAAAAAACTTTTTAAAAAATTTGATTTTGTAAACTGCAAATTTCCGTAAGCATTCGCCGTTGAAGTTAGCTATTTCCAAGGTTTACAAGCATTTTTTTGATTGATTTATAGTAATATAAGTGCTATAATTATGTTATACAAATGAATGAAAAATGTGGGAGATGATTATTATGTTAAAGAAAATATTTGATCGTTTAAATTCAATTAATAGTTTTTCAAAGAAAATTATTATATGTGGTTGCACTTTTTCTTTGATTCTTTGTTTAATCGGGGTTGGTGTAATTGAATATAATAATCTAAATTTAAATCAAGTGTCAATGTACGACATTGGTTCCACAATGGTTTACACTGCAATAGTTGCTTTTGCACAAATCATCGTTGGAAGTTTATTGATTGATTTCTTTGGCACATTAATCTCAAATCATGAATAAAAAATAAAAGGCTTTATTTGAAAAACATTGAATATAACTAGTTTAAATCCAATGTTTTCATAATATAAAGTCTTTTAATCTTCATAATCACTATACATATATAAATCCGTGTCTGAATTTAAGTACTCATATATTTCATGTTTTATTTCTTTATCAATTTCAGAAACTCGCAAATTAAAACCACTGTTTTCAATTCTAACAAACGGATCTACATATCTCAATTCTGCTTTTACTTTAAAACATTTTTTGCCTTTTACCGGATTAAATTTTGTGTATACCTTATTTAATTTTGGCATATTTTCTTCGTTAGGCGCTATAAACAAATCGTTATACATTTTTTCAATTTCTTCAAATTTATACATACCAGTTAAATATGCTGTATGTAAAAAATATTCAAAAAGTTTACTAGAACCAATAATTATATCATAGGCTGCTAACTTTGAATCATTTTTATCAAAATTCGATTCATCAATGTAATACGAGCTATATTAAAAAACTGTCACATCAATATCATGAAGCAAAGCTGAAACAATTTGCTTTTTATTAGTCACAAAACTATTTAAAATAAGTGCAACTCCCAAACTATGATCTAACACAGAAAATCTATATTTATATATATTGAAACCCGAAAAAATCAATTCCAGTATTCTGTTCAATACCATTTAATCTAAGCACTTCTGGAACTTTCAAAAATTCTAATAAATATTCAGGAATATTTGCCGAATAAAGGGTATGCAAAGTAACTACAGAATTATTTCTATCTTCCAAATACGACACTTTCTCACCTCTTTTTGCTTTTGCTACTTGGAAGTATACCACAAAAAACATATATTCAATTACTATCTTCATAAAATTATTTAATATCAAATATTATCTTTTTTAATTTTTCAGCATGAGCAGCTTTATCACGTCCAACCGTAA
>CAZTCE010000199.1:0-2534 GCA_964612205.1 uncultured Eubacteriales bacterium
CGTTTTAAAAACAGTTATTGGCACTAATTATGATTATACGAATAAATTTTGTATAGAACATAGTGAGGGCATAATTTGGTGTATGGCAAATTGTGAGATGAGCCTTCCGGATTTTTATAGATGTTTATGGCAAATGAAAGAAGCAAAATGTTTTGTTAATACAAAAGGATTTTTGATTGGTAGAACTATGGCAAATACAAAGGCAAATGATTTATCTTATGGAGATGTTTTACATTACATATTGGATGATTTAGATGTGCCAGTCGTCTATGACATTGATGTTGGTCATACAGAACCTAGATGGACTATTATAAATGGTGCAAAAGGCAAATTTAGTTTTTGTGACGGTAAAGGTAAATTAGTGTAAATATTAAAATAAAAAAGGTTCCTAGGAACCTTTTTTATTTTTCAGAAGCTTCTGCATATTTTTTTAGTTTTTCATTTACTAAATAATTAACCGTGCCCGCAGGGTAGCCATTATTTTTATTTTTTCTTCCAGCTGGAACACCAGTTAAAAGCTCGATACCTTCATCAATAGTTTTAATTGCATATATGTGGAACATTCCATCTTTTACAGCTTTTATAACTTCATCATTTAGGTTTAGATTTTTGATGTTTTGGTAAGGCATTATAATTCCTTGTTCACCAGTTAATCCTCGAAGTTTGCAAATGTTGAAGAAACCTTCAATTTTATCTGTTAGCCCACCGATTGGTTGAATTTCACCTTTTTGGTTTACTGAACCAGTAACCGCTAAATTTTGTTTGATTGGCAATTCAGATAGACTAGATAAAATTGCATAAAGCTCTGTGCTAGAAGCACTATCGCCATCAACACCATTATATAATTGTTCGAAGCAAAGACTTGCTGATAAAGATAGTGGTCTATCTTGTGCGAATTTTTCGCCGATGTATGCAGATAAAATCATTACACCTTTTGAGTGAGTTGTTCCACTCATTTCAACTTCGCGTTCGATGTTTACAATTCCTGTTTTACCAACATAGGTGTTTGCAGTGATTTTTGCAGGCTTGCCGAATGAATAATCTCCAACGTTCATTACTGAAAGTCCATTAATTTGCCCAACTTTTTCGCCAGTTGTGTCAATCATTATAGTTCCATTTTGAATCATTTCAACTAATCGTTGGTCGTATTTATTAACTCTTTCAATTCTTTCATCTATTGCTTTTTTTACATAAGATGCATTAACTGTTTTTGCACCTTCCATTTTTGCCCAAGTACAAGCTTCTCCAAGGAGTTCTGTGATTTCATTTAATTGCGTTGAAAGCTTTGTTTGATTATCTACCATACGAGAGCAATATTCAATTACTTTTGCAACTGCACCAGCATTGAAGTGAGGAGCTTTTTCTTTTTCGCAGAAGTTGTGGATGAATTGTGCAATTTTAAACATGTTAGAATCTGTTCTTGGTGCTTCTTCATCAAATTCTGCTTTTACTTTAAATAATTTTTTAAAGTCTTCGTCTTGATTTAAAAGTTGATAGTAGATGTATGATGGACCAACTAAAACAACTTTCATGTTAACAGGTATAGGTTCAGGTTTTAAACTTGAGATGGCAACTGAGTTTAGTTGGTAATCTTTTAAATTGTCAACGTATATTTGTTTTGTTCTTAAAACACGTTTGAAACAATCCCATATAAGTGGATTTGTAAGCAAATCACGAATTTGTAAAACAATGTAACCACCGTTTGCTTTGTGAATCATACCAGGTTTAATTAATGTAAAATCAGTTTTTAATGTTCCAAAAGAATTTTCATATTCTAACTTACCAAATAAGTTATAAAACGATAGGTTAGAATCGATTATTACTGGTGCACCTTCAAGTTTGCTATTATCAACTAATAGGTTTACTTTATATTTGTGCCAAGGTTTTTGTGTTTCTTGTTTTGGCATATTCATAGGACCAGAGGTTTTTTGCTCATCTTCGATGAAATCATTTAGATTAGTTAAAATATCTTTTTGAACATTTTTTAAAAATTCTTGAATTTTAGCAAATTTTTTATATTTATTTCTAAGCTCGTTAACTTGAATTGTGACAGCAAAAAGTGCAATGTTATTTTGCCATGAATTCATCTTGTCTAAAGCTTTTTTCTCCATATCTTTAATTTTTGACATGGTATCAATTGTTTGTTGTTGTATTAAAACTGAGCGAGCTTCAAAATCATTTTTTGTTTTTTCGTCTAGTGCGTTGAACTCATCTTCAGATAATGTTTTGCCGTCAATCATAGGCAAGAAGTAGATGCCAGAAGAAGTGTTTTTGATTTCAAATCCTTGTTTTTGAGCATCTTTGTTTAATTTTTCAATAAGTCTTATCTTTTTTTCTTCTACATCTTTTTGAATATTCGCTTTTTCTTTTTCAAAATCTTGATTATTAAAAGCAGATTTTATTTCTGATTTTATAGTTTTGATGAATGCATCCATATCGTTTTCAAATTGTTTTCCAAGACCTGCTGGAAGTGAAATTGCTTTTGGCTCATTTGAATTATCAAAATTATAAATATAGCACCAATCATCTGGAAC
>CAZTCE010000200.1:0-2531 GCA_964612205.1 uncultured Eubacteriales bacterium
TGCTCTGCTTTTTGTCTTAATTCAGCTTGCTCTTTTGCAAAAGCTTCCTGCTCTGCTTTTTGTCTTAATTCAGCTTGCTCTTTTGTCAAAGCTTCCTGCCTTAATTTTTCCTTCTCTATTTCTAAAAGTTTCTTTTCTCTTTCTTCTGTTTCTCTTCTAAGTTTTTCATCACGCTCTCTTTGAGCTTTTACTTCTAATGATTCATTTGTCATGTTCGAAATATTCTCATTCTTTGGCATCACTTGAACCTTGGGCATTATATCAACTTGAACATCCTTCTCGTTACTTGAAACATTTTCTCTACTTTTATTTTCTTTTAAGATTCCAAATAGTCCTTTTTTGGCGGGTCTATTTATAACTGTCTTATTTTCATTAGAATTACTAGAAACATTTTGAGTACTCTGTGGCATATCCTCAACTAAAAATCTATATCTATTTTCTTTTAAAATAACTGGCTTAACATTTGCCGGTAGATAGTAAAAAATGACTTTTAGTTGATTTTTACTATATTGCTCGGCAACTCTATCAAAAGCCATAACATATTCATTAGGTTTACCTTTTAAATTTTCTTCAAAATATCTTCGGATGTTAATTATTTGATTTTCATCAACATTTTCATCATCATTTACAATTGAATTACTTGTATTTATCGGATTAATATGCAGATAACGTTTCGCTTCTTTCTTGTTCATAGGTTTTTTGATGCGATCGCAAAGCGTTGAAATACTTCTATCATCACCTATTAGCGTATTATAAACACCGATATTGAAAAGTCTTGCTATAAACTCATCATTTTCTTTACGTCTTCTGTCTGAACAAATTATAATAAGTTCAGAATCATCAATTTCATCCGTAATTTTGTCAATATAATTAAAAATATCTCTATCCAATTGATCAACGTTTTTAGTAATAGATTGTTGAATATCTTCACTTATTACAATTCTGTCATAAGTTTTATCATTTTTCACTTCATTTAAAAGAGCCTTAAAATAAAAAACATTTTTAGACTCAATTTTTTCAGAATATTTCTCGTAATATTTTTCAATAACCTTTTCTGTTGTTTGTACATTTTCCATTGCAAAAAGTACTTTCATAAATAACTCACCTTCCTGCTAAATTTAGCATAAAATTATAATTATTTACCTGCAACTAGCAAAGCAAATACAAATGGTATTACTTGAAACACAACTAATCCACATAAAAAAGCAACAATAAAGCCAAAGCCTTGCTCTTTTTTATCCAATTTTTTTTCACCAATAATGTAGTAATTAAATGCACCCCATGTCAAACCAATGATACATACAGGAATACTATAAAGCTGTATTCTATCTAGCACATAAGCAACTGTAGCAAGATTTTTATCATTATATTTATCTGTATATTCTGCTATTTTCCTTTCTTTTTTAGACATGTTATCTAAAATTTTTTCTGAAGCACCAGAAAGATTTTCTGAATTATTTTGTTCATTTGAAACTTCTCCCGACATTTCTATACTTGGGCTACTATTTTCAGCTTCAGCACTATGTGCAAAAGAAAAAGTTCCACAAATAAACACCATAACTACTAATAAAATTGACATTATTTTTTTCATATTATTACCTCCGATTATTATTGCAAAACTGCATAAATCTCCACTAATATAATACTACATTTTGCAGATTATTTCAACTGTTATTTGTATTTTATTTGTTATTCTAGCTACGGAAATAGTAAAAAACGCACCTACCTCCAAATCTTAAATGAAATTGCATTTATAAAGCACTGATTTAATTTTAATCCTATTAATCTTTTGCATATCAAACACTCTCGACCAAGTGACGTTTCCTCAAAATTTGGGTAAGATGCTTTTATTTGCTCTATAACCTTTTCGGCAACACCAAATCCAAGTGCAAAGTTCAAATTTTTCTCCCACACGTTAAGCTCCGGCACACCTGTTTCTTTATTTGAAGAAAAGTTTAACATATATCTTTGAAAAGCTTTAACCTTTTCTCTCGTCGCCATTCCAATTTCATCAAAAACAACTGTATTTTTGGCAATGTATCCGCATAATAGAATATTTATAATTGACAATATTATAGTCCAAATAGCTGGCTCAAATATGCCAAAGTTACTACCATGAATAATTAAAATTACAATTGAAATCAATAAGTAAATTGCACTATCTTTTATTCTATTAAATATTCTTTTATCCAGTTCATCGTTATAATAAAGTAAAGATTTTTTTATTGTTGCTTTCATATTGTCTTTTAGTTGCGCCACTTTATGACTACTTCTCATCATCACTCTTTGAAGAGAACGAAGCGATATATAACCATCATTTCTAGAGAACTTTTTTGAAAACGCATTCATAAAATCGTATACATCTTTTTCTTCAACAAATACATCAGGCTCAACATCTAACATTTTATAATATACATCGCCACCTCTGCTAACTAAATCGATAATCCCCTTCTGCTTTAGCGACAATATATTTCCAAGGAAGATATTACTTATATTCATAAGCTCAGTATCTTTAAGAAAAGCAGCTTGTC
>CAZTCE010000201.1:0-2506 GCA_964612205.1 uncultured Eubacteriales bacterium
CTAATATCGGAACGTTAAAAATAGGTACGCAAGGTGGAGGAGTAAGCACAACATCACCAGTTATTCAAGGTGGAACTTATGGTGTATATTCAACAAATAGTTTCAACTTCTACGATGGTATTTTGAAAGGTAAAACTGCAGGACATGTTGGAAATGTTATTCCAGAGTCGGGATATGGTTTGCAATATGGAACAGAGGTAATCGATGGAGAAACTTATCAAACTGAGATTTTAGCATTGACTAATTGGAGTGATGGTAAGAGTGTTTACTCAACATTAGAAGAGGCACTTGAAAAGGCTAAGGATGGAAGTACAATTACTGCTTTGAAAGATATAACTGATAGCTCAACAGATGCAACATTAAATAAATCTATGACTATAGATTTAGATGGACATGAGGTTAATATGCCAAATTCATCAATAAATGTTGGAAATGGTGGAAACCTTGAAATCATTGGAGAAACAGGAAGTAAAATAACGAGTGGAAATGATGTGGCAATAGTTAATAATGGTGGCAGTGTGACAATTGGAACAACTGAGGGCGATGTTAATAATTGGCCAAAAGTTGAAGGTAACAAGAAAGGTGCTACTGGCGATATAACAATGAATGGCGGTACTTTGATTGGTACAGATAATCCACCTTATGGAACAAAGCCAACAACTGACAGAGATTATTTTGAACCGGGAACAAGCAAGAACGGAGATAAATATGAAACTACAATACAACTTGAAAAAATTCCACCGACGATTACAATTACTCCAAGTACAACTGAGCCAACAGGTCAAGATGTTATATTGACGGTTAAGGTAACAGATGACTTTAGTGGTGTTAAAAAGGTGACTTATGAAGTTGATGGTGTATCTCACGATTTAACATTAAATGCTTCGGGAATTGGAAAAATTACTGCTTCTAAAAATGGTGTTTATACAATTCATGCGGAGGATAATGCGGGTAACAAGAGCAGTAAGGTTTATGAAGTTGATAACATTGATAGAACTCCAGATAATGTAATAAGTGTTGATGTAGAAGATGCAACGGGTGAGAATAATGTTGTAAAATATGCAACGATAATTCTTGAAAACATAAAGACTGATTCAGTGCTTCCAAGTAAAGTTGAAGAGATTTACATTAGTAATTCAGTGACTGGAATTGAAGATAATTTTGATACGAATTGGTTCGATTATAAAGGCAATGTGAAAGTTCCTTGGGCATTGGATACTAAAGATGGCAATGGTGAAAAGAAGGTTTATATCTGGGCAAGAGATAATGCATGGAATATTAGCGAAACACCTTATGTATTAACAGTAACACTAGATACAAAATTAATTGGTGGAACAGCAAATAAAATCAACTTATCATTTGCGGGTATCGATAAAAACTTTGATAGAAGCGAATTGACAGAAATCAAGATTGGCTATAAGACTGGAAGTACAGTAGTTACGGCTGGTCAAACAGAATTATCAAAAGAATTAACACCATATAGTTATGGGGATAAAACAGGAGAAAAATTCAACTTAACAACAAGAAATATCAAAGGTGCAGGCAAGCTATATGTAACCGTTGAAAATAAGACTTTATATGATAAAGCAGGAAACTTTAACGATATGGCAGAAATTGAAACAGATTACATCATCGATACAAATGCACCAACAATTACTTACGATGAAGCAACTAGTAAATACATAATAAATGATGCGGAAGGCAATTTGAAAGCAATTGTTATTGATGGCAAAATGGTTGAAATAGGTGCAGATGTCAGAAATATAAGCCGCAATGCAACTATATACGATAAAGCAGGAAACGTTAACAGGCTTCAAATTGATTCGTAATAAAAAAATGCCACGGGGACGGACTTCGTGGCATTTTTAAAATTTTCCTCTAAATATAAGGGGTTCAGGGCGAATTTATTTCGTGCCACGGGACTTTCGCGACACTTTCAAAACTTTCCTCTAAATACAGGGGCTTCAAGGGGAGAAATTTACTAATAAGAAACGTTTAAATTAAAAGGGAAATTGGCAACTTAAAGTTTTTAAATTTAAGAATTAAAGGTTAATTAAAAATTAATCAGAAGTCAATCAAAAATCAATCAGCAGTCAATCAAAAATTTAAAATGAGTCAAATAGGAACAATTGTTTCACGTGAAACATTTTCTATTTTGGCTCTTTTTATTTAGTATTTTCAAGGGTTTGCGGGATTTAAAAAATGAATAAAAAGTGATTTTTGGTGTTTTATGGTTGATGTTATGAGGGTAAATTGCGAGGGGTGGTTGATGGGTTGATGAGTGAAGTTTGAGCGGCGAAGCTGTGTGGTGTGGAATCGTGTGGCGAAAGGTGAAAGTGATGTTTGTTTGCGAAGTTGTGTTGTGCTGGGCTGTGCTGTGAAAATGTTGTTTTAAGTTGGTGGTGTGGTGTGAGGCTGTGCCGGTGGAAAAAGTCTTGAAAGGTGCTTGGAGTGTGAGTTTTTTTGTGGTGTGCCGTGAAGTCCGTCCCCGTGGCATTTTTTGAAA
>CAZTCE010000202.1:0-1111 GCA_964612205.1 uncultured Eubacteriales bacterium
AATTAAAAAAACTAATATACAGCCTGAATTTGTTACGGTATCTTCTTCTTATTCAAATCAAGATTTTCAGAATATATCAAAAATCAAAGTGCCTTATCATGTGGTGGTTTCTGGAGAAGATAAGTATGTATATTTAGTAACTGATGACGAGGAAATTCATACATTGGAAATTCTAAATAAGTGGGAGAATACATTACCTAAAATTGGATTAAAGATGAAAACGGGATTAACAGTTGATTTTAGAAATCGAGACATTTTAAGAGATGAAAAGGAAGAAGGAGCCATACCATTATTTTATTCGCAGCATATCAAAGAAGGAGTTATAGAGTTTCCAATACAGAAAGAGCATGAATATGTTGTTACAGAACAGAAAGGGTTACTTCAAGAAAATAAGAATTATTTATTTGTAAAAAGATTTACTGCAAAAGAAGAAAAAAGAAGATTGCAGTGTGGAATCTATTTGTCAAAGAAATTTCCAGAATATAAAGTGATAAGTACGCAGAATAAACTCAACTTTATTGATGGCGTAACAACAGAGATATCAGAATGTATTGCATATGGATTATATGTTTTGTTTAATTCGACAATATATGATTCATATTATCGTATTTTAAATGGTTCGACGCAGGTAAATTCAACAGAAATTAATTCAATGCCTGTTCCAAAACTTGAAGTTATTCAAGAGATTGGAAGAAAATTACTTAAATCAAAAGATTTATCAGAAGATAATTGCAATAGAATATTGGAGGAGTACTATGTCTAAAATTAATGAGGCAAGAGGTTTTCTTAATATGATAGGAATGCCAGAAAAGCAACAGGCAGATATTTGTGTGTATACGTTATTAGCTATGGCAAATGTAAAAGAGCAGAATAGGTGGAAAGAAGCTACCAATGAATGGGTGAGAATCCATGACATTATACAGTTTACAAAAGCAAACTATGGTGTATCCTATGCTGAAAATAGTAGAGAAACATTTAGAAAGCAAGCATTGCATCATTTCAGAACAGCGGCATTAATTGAAGATAATGGAAAAGCTACCAATAGTCCTAATTATAGGTATAGATTAACTAATGAAGCATTAGAGGTAATAACTAGTATAAAAGAAAAGAC
>CAZTCE010000202.1:1211-2506 GCA_964612205.1 uncultured Eubacteriales bacterium
AAAAGACTTGGGATTTGAAATAACTTTGCATGATAAGATGCCTGATGTTGTCTTGTACAGGGAAGACAAAGATTGGATATATTTTATTGAGTCTGTTACTTCAGTAGGACCAATGGATCCAAAACGTATTCTTGAAATATCTGAAATGACTAAGAATGTGAAGGCAGGAAAGATTTTTGTAACTGCATTTCAGACATTTTCGGTTTACAAGAAATTTTCAGAGGATCTAGCATGGGAGACAGAAGTGTGGATTTCAGAAATGCCTGATCACATGATTCATTTGAATGGAGATAGGTTTATGGGACCAAGATGAAAATATATAGTGATACAAAATAGATGTAAAATGACAACAAAATAGAGGCACTTTTATCCCCCCGGAGGAATAGTTTTTTCTTTTGAAGAATGAATATGTGAATAAAAAAAGTGGTACAATCAGCAGTATGATTTATGGCAAAAAGGAGAGAATTTCATGAGTACGAAAAAGACGATAGGAGGAGAATTTGGAATTGAATCATCAATTATTGCATTATTAGCTTATGTTATAGTTACTATAGCGACAATATGCATGATTAAGAAAAGGGAAAAAGGTAATTATTAGTATTAGAAAATAACATTCAACTTGTCAGAACGAAAATAGACTATATAAATTGGAGATAAAAAATGATAAGGTGTAAATGGTGCAATTTGAAAAATCCTATATACATAGAATATCACGACAATGAATGGTGTCAGCCTTCTTCTGATGATAAATATTTATTTGAAATGCTGATATTAGAATCTTTTCAGGCAGGACTTTCCTGGGAGTGTGTGCTAAACAAACGAGAAGATTTTCGGAAAGCATTTGACGATTTTGAGATAGAGAAGATATGTCATTACAACGATGAAAAAATACAAGAATTATTAAGTAATGAAAAAATCATAAGAAATAAATTGAAAATAAATGCAGCCATAAATAACAGTAAAGTATTCAAGACAATACAAAAGGAATATGGAACCTTTTACGATTATCTAAGGACATTTACAAATAATGAAATTATTTATGAAACAGATAAAACAACAAATGAATTATCAGATATACTGTCAAAGGATTTAAAAAAACGTGGAATGAAATTTGTGGGAAGTACAATTGTGTATTCCTTTTTACAGGCAGTTGGTATCATTTATTCTCATGATAAAGAATGTTTTAAGTATCGCACTATAAATTCTTTTACTGTTTAGCTAATGTAAAGGGAATAAATGCTTTAAAAAGCAGCAGTAAAGATTTGGTAAAAAAAGCGGCAAAGAAACGGTAAAGA
>CAZTCE010000203.1:0-2499 GCA_964612205.1 uncultured Eubacteriales bacterium
TAGTATGTATAATACTAGTTGCAGGTGAAAAATATGGAAAATAGATATAATCATTTAAATGAATATTACAAAAATAAATTTGGTGAAAGAGTTTTGAAAATATGCATTGACGGTAATTTTACTTGTCCAAATCGAGATGGAAAATGCGGTTTGGGTGGTTGCATTTTTTGTGGTGAAAAAGGTTCAGGTGAACATCTAAATTCAACCAAAAGCATTGAAAATCAAGTCAAAAATTTTCTTGCTTCATATAGAGGTGAACGAGCTAACAAATTCATTGCATATTTTCAAAATTTTTCAAACACATACGATTCTGTCCAAAATTTAAAATCCAAATATGATTCTGCTTTAATTGATAAACGCATAATAGGGCTTTCTGTTGCAACACGTCCTGACTGCATAGATGAAGAAATCGCTCAACTGCTTAGTAGCTATGCAAAGAGCTATTATGTTTCAGTTGAGCTTGGATTACAAACATCAAACGATACAACTGCAAAATTAATTAATCGTGGATATTCAACAAAAGTGTTTTCCGAAGCCGTAACACTTTTGAGAAAATACAATATCGATGTCATAGCTCATGTAATGATTGGACTTCCAAATGAAAATCGTAATAATTTATTAAATACTATTCACTTTTTAAATTCGCAAGATATCCAAGGAGTAAAACTTCATTCTACATACATTATTAAGAATACTAAATTAGAGAAATTATACAACTCAAATGATTATTTTCCTATCTCACTTGAAGAATACATAGAGCAAGCTTGCATAGCACTTGCAAATCTCAGAAAAGATATTATAATTCACAGAATCTCTGGTGACGCACCAAAAGAGTTACTAGTCGCACCCGAATGGAATCTTCACAAAAAGTGGATTATAAATGGAATCGAAAAATATCTTAGAGAAAACGACTTATGGCAAGGCAAGTTTATGCACTGATATTTTTTAATTTATGCACTGATATTTTTTAATTTATATATTGCTATTTTATGTAAATTATGTTACAATACTATTGGATTCCAAATAAACGACATGGAGGTATTTCAAATGAAAACCATTAAGTTCGTCGTCAGTTCCTCTAATCTTGCAGTTTTTACCGAAGCCTTCGAGAATCTCATTTTCAACATGCGACATCCCAAGTTTGGCTCTGCCGAACTCCAATACAGTGTCGATGGTGCAGAAAATCCCGAGTTTCCGTTAATTTTGAAAGCTTGCGACAATACTATTCGAATCTGCATCAAAGATGTAGGCATTGGTTCTCAAGATAACAAAACTCTGGCTACAATCAAGGCACTTGAAACTGCGGGCTTCAAGATGGGATGTGCACTGTGCAATGCAATTCGGAACGAATCCGATTTGCACATTACCATCTGGAACGACTGACGAGAAAACAGAACTCGTTTCTAGTTTTCAATTTTTAAGAGGCTTCGCAATGCGAAACCTCTTTTTTTATGATAATATATCTAAAAACTTAAACCTGCATATTTAAGTTTTCCCACTCTTCGTATAAATTTTCTAAAGAGCTTTTTGCTTCATTTATTTTATCAGTAAACTCAATTGCTTTCTTATAATCAGCAATGTTTTCTTCTTTTTGTAATTCAGATTCATAATTTTTAATTAACTCTTCGAAATTAGAAATCTCTTCTTCAATCTTTGCTATTCTACTTTTTCTTTTTCGTTCTAAAGCCTCAAGTGCCTTTTTTTCCTTATACGCTACCTTATTTTGACTTTCTTTCTTAATATTTATTTCTTCTTTAGGGACATATTTTGAAATATAATAATCATAATTTCCTTTAAATTCCACTGCTTTTTCCATTTCAAGTCTATAAATCTTAGTAGCTAACTTATTTATAAAATATCTATCATGCGAAACAATTAAAAGGGTACCATCATAATCAATAAGTGCATTTTCCAATGCCTCGCGAGCATAGATGTCTAAATGGTTCGTCGGCTCATCCAAAATCAAAAAATTAGATTTTGTAAGCATCATCAAAAGAAGTGCCAACCTTGCTTTCTCACCGCCACTTAGTTCTAAGATATTCTTATTGACTTCTTCACCTTTAAAAAGAAAACTAGCTAACGCTTTTCTAACTTCAGTCTGATTTAATTCAGTATGCTTTTCCCACACAAAATTTAATATACTTTTATTTTCAATAAAATCCTCTTGAGTTTGTGAATAAAAAGCAACACGCATATTACAGCCAATTTCAAAACTTCCACTATCCTGCAATAATTTCTTATGCAAAATCTTTAATAAAGTAGTTTTTCCTGAGCCATTTGGTCCAATCAAAAAAACTTTTTCCTGTTTCAAAACCTCTAAATTAATATTTTTAAAAAGTAATTTACCACCAAAACTTTTTTCAAGATTTTTTACAACAAGCACTTCTCTATTTCCACCAGCTATTGCCTCAAAATGAAATTTCATCTTTTCAATTTCATCCTCTGGTCTTACTAAATTTTCTTCAATTCTATCAATTACTTTTTGCTTAGACTTAATTA
>CAZTCE010000204.1:0-2495 GCA_964612205.1 uncultured Eubacteriales bacterium
ATATCTCTGGTGCTCCAGAAGATAATGGTGGAGAAATGTCTGTAGATGATGAAGAAGATGATATTGAAGAACTTCCTACAGATAAAACAAATGAACCAATACCTGAGCCAGAAGGTGAAGAACCTGTAACTGAACCGGAAGGTGGAGAAGAACCAGCTTCTGGTGATCCTGAAGCTAATCCAGAAGATGAACCGGATGGAATTGAAAATAATACTCCGGTTACTGGTGGTGAAGAGGACGAAACAGAACCAGAAGCAATTGAAGATGAAACAGATCCTGCAGAAGAAGAGAATCCTACAGAGGAATCTTATATCTCAGCTGCAGAAGAAGCTGCTTATCTTTTTGAAGCAGAAATTGCTCTTTTAGAGAGATACGCTAACTATCAGAAACTTAATAGAGAATATATTAAAGAAGCTGATGAAGAAGTTCAGCCTGCTGGAGATGAAACTCAGACAGATGATTCTAATAAATCAGCTGCACCTTTACAGGCTACAGATGAAGTAGCAGCTAAAGGTAATTCATTCTTATCTAAGATTAAGAATAATATTAATACTATTAAAGATAGTTTTAATAAAACATATTCTACACAGATTAAGTTTATCTCTGACCATAAGAATGATATCATGAGTGCAAATATTCCAGATGGTTGGACTATCCAGAAATATAATATGGCACTTCTTAGCGGAATTAAATTCCCAGCATTTAATATGGCAGATGCAGAACTTTATAAAGATAGAGATGCATTTCTTAAAGCTAAATATGGTAAATATACTGTAGTTTCAGCTGATCAGAAAACAGTTATTGCTTGTTTCTTAGCAAAATGCTACAGTGATAAAGAAACTAAGTTTGGTGATGCTGAACGTAATGAAGGATATAATTATATTGTAAAAGAATATAAATCTGATATTGATAGCCTCTCTACAGAGATTCAAAAAGTTGGTGATTTTTATAATAAAGAATATGATAAATATATGGCTAGCAAAAAGAAAGCTAAGAATGAATCTGCAGATCTTAATAGTTACTTTACAGAAGATTTTACTGGTGTAGATGAAGCTTCTGGTAATGTAGATATGAATAAGAGATTTGAGGCTGTAACAAATTGGTTTGTTATTTGCGCACAAGTTTGTACAGCAGTAAATAATATTCATATTCGTAACTTTAAGAAACAGTATGCATTCTTAAAGAAACTTAGTTCAATGAGTAATAAAGATAAATAAAAAATAAAGAAGAGTAGGAATTATCCTACTCTTCTTTCTCTGCTCTTCTTAAACCAAAACTAATTGTACAAACATATGATGAATCATTTCTATAGAATATTTCTTTCTTAGATGCTAATACATACTTTCCATCATACTCTCTATTCAAGTCATGACTCTTTATATAGTATTGTTTATTAGGACTAATTAAACTTGCATCAATTTCATTCTTTACAATAGATACAATAAAAGATCCAGACTCTAATGTAGTCTTAGTATTATTAGGAAAGTCTTTATTTCCTTCATATATTCTCTCAAATATGTACTTTTTGGATGATTCAGCATACTCCGGAATGTCTAATTCTAATTCTTCTATATTACCCACTGTATCTACACTCATAACTGTATTATATTTCTTTGCAGCCACTCTATTTGACTTAATACTTACATTATTTGCATTTACATAAATGATATAAGCTTTATTAGTAGGATCTAATTCAATAGATGCACTATTAGACATATCATCTAATGGATCTCTAACTGAAAAGATTATATTCTGATAATCATATTCATCATCCTTAACAGGATTACCTTTCATACTCAATAAATAAGTCTTAGTAAAATCTCTGAAATATCTATATCCAGATTTATAGAAGCATTTAATATTATTTAGGTATGATAAGAAACCACTTATAGTATTAATAGGTGGAATAATAAGTTGATCAATAATATCATTATTGTCAAACGGTTCTATACACATCTTCATATGATTAGTATATCTATGAACTATAGAAGCTAAATTAGATTTCTTAATAATATCATTTATTAATACACTATTCTCCTCTAATAGTTTTAATGATACTAATCCAATATGACCACTCATATATGAGTTAGGATTATCCAAATAAGATGTATCTTCATTACCAGTCTGCTTCTCTAATGTAGCATTATAATTAGGATCAGATTGAATAATATAAATAAATCTATCTTCTACATAAGGCTCTCTTACAGGAGCACTAATCTGAGTATTATATTTATATAATCTAAAACTCAATAAACCATTCTCACTATTTAATACCATTTTATTATACAAGTCTGTAGTTAATCTTAATGCAAGATATATACCAGGCATATTCTTAGTATCATATGAGTAATCTATAATAATTGAGTTTATACTACCATTAGGAATAGTATAATATACATCATCTATGATAAAACTTGCTTCAACAATATAATTAAAAGACGTAACAATTGATGGCATGATTATTCTCCTTTCTTACAAAAAATAAACATATACCA
>CAZTCE010000205.1:0-2494 GCA_964612205.1 uncultured Eubacteriales bacterium
ATGTAGCTCAGTTGGTTAGAGCGCCAGGTTGTGGCCCTGGAGGTCGTGGGTTCGAGTCCCATCTTTCACCCCATGTTTATTTATATATTGGGCTGTAGCCAAGCGGTAAGGCACCAGACTTTGACTCTGGCATTTCGGCGGTTCGAATCCTCCCAGCCCAGCCATAACGAAAGAATTAAGCAATGCTTAATTCTTTTTTTTCTACCTTAAACGGGAGGAGTCGAAAAGGAGTGGTCGAGCTTCGAGCGGACAGGAGCCGCGTAGAAGCGAAGACAAAAAATGTCCTGTGGACATTTTTTACGACGCGGGCTTCGCCGAATCCTCCCAGCCCAGCCATTGAAAATAGTGATGTTTGCGATATTTTCAGGGTTTAAAAATCTTGAAAATATCTAACAAACATCTAACGAAAATAATCTAAAATACATTCGAGTCCCATTCGAATGTATTTTCTTTTTTGTCGATTTCTAAAGAACTGGATAACACATTTGCTAGTTTGTTCTTTGAGTCTTTCTCTAAATGTGCATAATAATTAGCTGTAGTTGTATAAGTTGAATGTCCTAGCCATTCTTGAATTTCTTTCATTGAAATACCTCTTGCAAGTAATAAACTAGCACATGAGTGCCTTAAATTATGAAATCTTATCTTTTTAAGTTCATTTTTCTTTAAAATATCACCAAAATGTTTTGTAACATAGTCAGGTCTTATAATCTTGCCGATCGAGTCCACAGCTATATAGTCTAAATACTCAGCATTATAACTCTTTTTGCATAACCTTTTATTATTTTCAATACATTCTTTATGTTTTAATAAGATATCCTTTATTTCCTTAACTAAAGGTAAAGTTCTAAAACTCGAATTATTCTTTACGGTATCTTTTAATAATATTTTTCTTTCATTATCTACTACAGTTTCAATTACTTTATATTTTATACTAAATGTGTTTTCATCAAAATTAAATGCTGACCATTTTAAGCCTAAAACCTCACTTCTACGAAGTCCATAAAAACTTGTAATTAGAATTATTACCTCTAAAATATCTCCCTTAATTGCACCAAATCAATTGCAAAATCCATCATTATGGAATAAAGCAAAAATTTTACTTAATAAAATTATTAGAGGAAACGAAAATCACGCAAGGTTTTCAAAGGCAACACCTATAAAGTATAAAGATGAGAATGGTACTAACATGGCATATGATTATTCTGCTAACGCTGGTACAAAAACATATATTGATAAAAATGGAAGATGTATCGTAAAACATGTCAGTCCTGAACATTTTGAACATACTTCAGATGGTATAGAAAATAGTAATAGCAGATGTATAAGAGAAATTTATAATGGTGCAGGCAAATCTGGAGTACCTAAAATTGAAGAAGTATCATGGAGTTAGAAAGAAATGCCAGATGGCACTTTTGAACGTGTCGAAAATAGGGTTTTATTTAACAGTATGACTGATTATATAAAACACCAAGAAGCTATTAGACAGTATAAGGAAATAATGGGAGAAGATGCTGCAGTTCCTGCAGATGTAATGAATGCACATGTAAAAGCAAAAGCTAATATTAGATATAATGAAAATGGGTATGATATGAGACTTGATGATTTTACAACTCGTTATTATCATCCGGGTGATACGGATTTTCAATTAAAGGCACATACAACTAGTCATATAATTAAAGGTAAAGATGGTTATACAAAAGATGTTACATATAGAGATCCTGAAAATTACAATAAAGTATTAGGAACTTCTAAGGAACAAAATCAAATTTATACTATAGATGACAAACATAATCTTACAGAACATGGTTATAGTTTCGAAAGTAAGGATATGCAAATAAAAAGATTTTCAATTGATACACCTCAATTTACCCAGTATGATAAAGGCGATAATGCAGTAAGACTTTCAGACATATCGAAAATGAGAGGAGAATATCTTGAAGTTAATGGAAACCTACTTGAAGCTACTGGTTCACAAACTTTAACAGTTAACAAAAATAATAGTCAAATGGTTACACGAGAATATTCAAGCGCTCAAAAAATATTAGAAGAATTTAAGAGTAAACATGAAACACAAGAATTAACTAGAATAAATCCTCAAACTTGTAGGCTTGAGATTTCTAATAAGGGCAAAGAAGCAGTTTTCTCAATGCCTGATGAACATGGATATGGAGATTCTAAAAATACTACTCATAATAAAGCCATTGAGAATCATAAAATTAATCATTTGAAAAATCATGAAGATTTAGATGGAAGATAGCACCATATGTTTAGAGAGTATAAAAAAGTGTAAAATCAAGCACATATTTTATACTCTCTTATACTGTCTGATTTTATAATTCTAATTCATATTCTTTTTCGTTAGTTACATTTATATCAAGTTTTTTTTCTAAATTAAAATCTATATAAGTTTCAGTTTCAAACTTATAAATAATTTCATCTTCAGATTGCGCTGACAATTTACGAACCACCCAAGAAATAAAAGATTTTACTGTAG
>CAZTCE010000206.1:0-2494 GCA_964612205.1 uncultured Eubacteriales bacterium
TTTCTAAATCACTAGGAACATATTCCAACACATCTAAAATCGGTTGAAAATAGCTTATTTTCTGCGGATTAGCATCTACAAATGTTCTATATCTTTCTAATTTTATGTTAGTACATTTTACATTATAAAATTCATCTGCATCATCTAAAGCCTCATTCATAACAACATATGCATTTTCTAACCATTTTGGATTTATAAGATATTGACTATGTGTAGTATAAATTATAGTACATTTTTGACCTATATTTTCTAAGCTATTTAGTAATTGTCTTTGTGCCTTTTGAGACAAATTAGAAGCTGGTTCATCAAATAAGAAGAGTACTTGCTTATTTTCATTTTTTCTGTACCCTCTAAATTGAGTAAGTAATAAGAACACAAAGAACCATCTAAATCCTAAAGATCTTTCACTTAGTTTAAATATTCCATCCTTATCTTCTATAACAAATTGCAAATAAACTCCGGTATTGTCTTTGTCAATATCTATTTTAATTTTATAATTCTTATTTGATAAAACCTTTGTCCATTCTTCTAAAATAACTTCTGAAATTTTTCTTCCCATTCTTAATGCCAATTGTTTTACATTATCTTTATCAGCAGAATCAGAACTTAAAAATCTTTCAACTATGTGTGTTTCAATTGTCATATCTTGCCCTAAAGAATCAAGAATATCCTGTATTACAGCTTTATAAAATAAATCTTTTTCATGAGCATTGTCTTTCTTTAAATTTAAATATATTTTATCTGGTAGATCAAATAATGCAGTTGGAAAGTATAAAATATTAGGCATTTTGTTCTTTAGAAAATTAACGCATTTGTTCCAATTGTCTTTATCAATGTTTTGTTGCTTCCTAGAACGAGAACTTACTTCTCTACCTACAATGCCTAGAGTCCAATAGTTTACTGTTTTTTCATATCTAGAATTTATGTATGAATATTTTTGAGTAATGGTTGTTTCTGATATTTCATTTGTTATTATAAAATTGCAATTTTCTTTAGCCCATTCTTTCAATTCAACTAAATCATAATCATCTAATTCCAATGTTGTTATTAATTCAATGTCTCCATTAAAATTCGCTTTTTCTTTTATAGGTATAATTTGATTCAAATCAGGCTTTACTGCGTTGCTTACGGCTGAGGAACCTTTTTCAGCGTTATATTCAAATGAATTTATTGCTTCAAGTATAGAAGTTTTACCACTTTCGCTTATACCAACTAATGTGTAAACATTCCCTTTAGGAGAATTAGATAACTCTAATATAGCATGTTCAATTCCTTTATAATTTTTTATTTCAATTTTTTTAAATTTCATATTTTACACCTCAAAAACTACATATTTTTATCCATCCACTTATTCAGCTTATCTTCTGTAATTTCGCCTTTCTTAAATTGCCTTATCTTTTCTTGTGCTTCTTTTTTCCACTTATCAAATTCATCCTTTAATTTTGTGTCATCAGGGTTTCTATACACTGCCATTACTTTCTTTTGATAAACTTGTCTATATACACCAAGAGCAGGTACTTCCTGCAACTTTTTCTTATAAGTTAATGAAGCTCCCATTTCTCTGCAAGTTGAACTGCCATCTATGTTTTCTAAATCACAATATATTTCGGTTTGCCTTACTGTTGGGATAAAATATCTATCACAGTTTTGGCACTTTTTAATTGGTAAATAGTCATACTTCACTAATTCGTTTAATATAGCATAACAAATACTTGCTAAGTTATTGCTAGTGTAATAATTTTTTAAGTTTAGATTTGAATTATTGTTTTCGAGCTCATTAAGTATAGCATCTAAAGATTTGCTTTTGTTTCTATGATGAATATTGGTGTAATTGTCTAAAATAACATTTAAATCTCTTGAAAATTCATAAAAACTATCATCTTTTATGGTGTATGCAATAAACTTTGTTACATATGAGTTATCGGCATATTCCTTTGTGTCATCAAGATTATATACAAAGTTAACACAGTTTCTAAAAGCTTCTTGAATTGAAAGTAACGTTTCTTTTATGTCGTCATAGAAGTTCTTTATGGCCTCTATAAATTTCTTTTCACTAGCATAGTTAATGCTTAGTCTTAAGTCTGAATATTTTTTTAGTAATTCAAAACCATAAGCATATAAAAAGGTATTATAAGCAGATTCGAAACTAGTAAAGTCTGCATTTAATAATCTTAAAAGTAACATTCCAATACTTTCAGAGTAGTGAACTACGATACTTGTAGGATGCATCAACACTTCATCTTTTTTGGGCTTATATTTTGATATATCACTTATTATATTTATAGACATATTGCTAGCATCAATATCTTTTCGTACAGTATTGTACAAATATAGTGGTACAGCATAATATTCTCGTTTATTATTAAAATCAAACCATATATAGAATCCATTGAAAAACGTTGATTCTGGAAGGTTATTCATAACAAGATTCCCCCTAAATGTTTTATATAGTATTACATCTGTAAAAAATCTTAAAATATTTTTAAAATTGTAT
>CAZTCE010000207.1:0-2480 GCA_964612205.1 uncultured Eubacteriales bacterium
GTATTTATAATTCATAACTATTCCCCTTTCAAAACTATTCTTCCTCAACTGCATACATTATATCAGATAGTATGCAGTTGAGGAATAATAGTTTTGAAAGGGGAATAGTTATGAATTATAAATACAAAACACAAGGGACATGTTCTAGTCAAATTGAATTTGATGTTGAAGATGGAATCGTTAAAAATGTTAGATTTACTGGTGGTTGTAATGGCAATTTAAAAGCAATTTCTGCTTTGGTCGAAGGTCAACCAAAAGATAAGGTTATAAGCATTTTGAAAGGTATAAAATGTGGTTTTAAAGATACTTCTTGTGGTGATCAATTGGCGAGAGCTTTAGAAGAAGTTAAGTAGGAGGAATAATATGTTAAATATAGGATGTCATTTATCGGCTTCGAAAGGCTATACTCATATGGCAAAAGAAGCTATTAGCATTGATGGAAATACTTTTCAATTTTTTACTAGAAATCCTCGTGGTGGAAAAGCGAAAGAAGTTGATTTAAAAGATGTTGAAAAGTTTTTAGAAATTAGCAAAGAAAATAATTTTGCAAAAATTTTAGCTCACGCACCTTATACAATTAATGTTTGTTCAGCAGATGAAAGTATTAGAAAATTTGGCAGAGAAACAATGAAAGATGATTTGCAAAAACTTGAAGCAGTACCTGGAAATATGTATAACTTTCATCCAGGAAGTCATGTGGGGCAAGGTGTTGAGGTTGGAATAAGTTTTATTATTGATGCTCTAAATGAAATTCTTTGGGCGGAGCAATCGACTATTGTATTGCTTGAAACGATGGCAGGAAAAGGTAGTGAGATTGGAAGAAATTTTGAAGAATTAAAGCAAATTATTGATGGCGTTAATTTAAAAGACAAGCTTGGTGTTTGCTTGGATACTTGCCATGTTTATGATGCTGGATATGATATTGTAAATGATCTAGATGGCGTGCTAGAAAAATTTGATGAGGTAATTGGACTTGATAGGTTAAAAGCGATTCACATAAATGATAGTAAAAATCCTTTTGAAAGCCACAAAGATCGTCACGAAAAAATCGGTGAAGGAAGCATTGGAACTGAAGCTTTTGAAAGAATTATTAATCATCCAAAGCTTAGAGATTTGCCGTTTTATTTGGAAACTCCAAATGAGATTGATGGCTATCAAAATGAGATTGCACTTTTAAAATCGTTATACAAATGCTAGAAAATTTTTGTAAGTAAAATGAAAGGAAATTGTTATGGAATATATAAACGTTGTAGGTGCTGGGCTTGCTGGTTCAGAGGCAGCATATCAGATTGCAAAGAGAGGAATAAAAGTTAGGCTTTATGAAATGAAACCTATAAAATTTTCGCCAGCACATTCAAATGAAAATTTTGCAGAAATTGTATGTAGTAATTCTTTTAAATCTAATTTAATTACTAACGCATGTGGGCTTTTAAAAGAAGAATTGAGAAAGTTAGATTCGCTTCTTATAAAATGTGCTGATGAAACTAAGGTGCCTGCTGGGCAAGCATTAGCTGTTGATAGGGAAGAATTTGCAAAGCTTGTTACAAAGCATATCGAAGAAAATGAGAATATAGAAATTATAAAAGAAGAAGTTACTAAAATTCCAGATGGGATTACGATAATTGCAACAGGACCGCTTACTTCTGAAAGTTTGTCTGAAGAAATTCAAAAGTTAATGGGAAAGGAAAAGCTTTTCTTTTATGATGCTGCAGCTCCAATTGTTACTAAAGAATCTATTGATATGGATAGTGCTTTTACCGCTGATAGATATGGCAAAGGAGATAGCGACTACATAAATTGTCCGATGACAAGAGAAGAGTACGAAGCATTTTATAATGAATTAATAAATGCTGAAGTGGTTGAAAAGCATAGTTTTGAAAATGGAGGACTTTTTGAAGGGTGTATGCCGATTGAAGAGATGGCAAGAAGAGGTTCGCAAACGCTTACTTATGGTCCGCTTAAGCCAGTTGGGTTTGACAAAAAATATTATGCAGTTGTTCAGTTAAGGCAAGATAACTTTGAAGGAACTTTATTTAATATGGTTGGTTTTCAAACTAATCTTAAGTTTGGTGAGCAAAAAAGAGTGTTTAGTATGATTCCGGCTTTAAAAAACGCTGAGTTTGTTAGATATGGTGTTATGCATAGAAATACTTACATAAATTCACCAGAAATGATTGATGAAACTTTTAATTTGAAAGGCACCAATATTTATTTCGCTGGGCAAATTTCGGGTGTAGAGGGATATGTTGAATCCATTGCTTCGGGAATGGTTTGTGCTTTGAATGCAATTCAAAAATTCCGTGGAGAAGAAAAAATAACATTTAGTGATGAAACAATTATTGGAGCTTTATCAAAATATGTTTCAGCTCCAAATAAAGATTTTCAACCGATGAATGCAAATTTTGGTCTTTTAAAAACTGATGTTAAATTTAAAGACAAAAAGAAGAAGTATGAATTTTTGGCAGAAAGAAGTTTGAAAA
>CAZTCE010000208.1:0-2474 GCA_964612205.1 uncultured Eubacteriales bacterium
AGGTGGTATATTTGCTATTACCCGAATTCAACTCATTTGTGAAAACAAAAATTTATAATTTTTAGCAGTACGAACTTTTGAAAAGTGCTAGAACGCAAAAAGACTAGGTCTGACGCACGCTACATAACAATGTAACATAACGCCAAACCTAGCCTATTAAAGCCCTCTATTAAAATTTGAGAAAGAAAAAACTCACCGCAAAACTCTATTTTTATATTCTCTAAAAAACTATCCGTGTGTGTGTGTGTGTGTACAGCCCCAAGGGTTTGTGGCTTTTTCATCATTTGTTTTCTCCTCCTTAAACAAAAATTTAACTTCAAAGCAAAATGCTAGTAACCACTTACTAACAACAACATTCTACCAAAACTAAATCTAAATAGCAACAAAAATTTTTCTATTTATTCAAGTTCAAACGCACCTGTGTATAGTTGATAATATTGACCTTTTTGTTCAATTAAGAAGTCGTGCTCACCTCTTTCAATAATTTCACCGTGATCTAAAACAATAATAGCTTTCGCATTTCTAACAGTAGATAATCTATGTGCAATAACGAAAACAGTTCTTCCTTGCATAAGTTTATCCATACCGTCTTGAACAATCTTTTCAGTTCTAGTATCAATGCTTGATGTAGCTTCATCCATAATCATAACCGGTGGATTGTTAATTGCAGCACGAGCAATTGATAAAAGCTGTCTTTGACCTTGAGATAATTGAGCACCATTTTCTGTAAGCATTGTGTCATATCCGTTAGGAAGTCTTTCAATAAAATCGTGTGCATTTGCAAGTTTGGCTGCCTCAATAACTTCCTCGTCTGTTGCATCCGCTTTACCATATTTGATATTTTCTTTAATTGTTCCAGTAAATAAATTTGTGTCTTGTAAAACAATTCCAAGAGAATGTCTTAAATCATCTTTTTTGATTTTTGTAATATTAATTCCATCGTATCTGATTTTTCCATCTTCTATCTCGTAGAAACGATTTATAAGGTTTGTAATTGTTGTTTTACCAGCACCGGTTGCACCAACAAAAGCTATTTTTTGGCCTGGTTTTGCATATAAACTAACATTATGCAAAATAGTTTTTTCAGGTTCATATCCAAAATCAACATCTGTTAATTCTATGTGGCCTTTTAATTCAACATATTCAAGTCTTCCATCGTGATGAGGATATTTCCAAGCCCATTTACCTGTGTAATGAGGGACTTCTTTTATTTCGCCTTTTTCATTTATTTCGGCATTAACTAAAGTTACATATCCTTCATCAATTTCTGGTTTTTCGTCCATCATTTTAAATATTCTTCCAGCAGCAGCAAGTGCCATAATGATTGAATTGAATTGGTTCATTACTTGTGTTATAGGTTGGCTAAAGCTCTTTGTTAAATTCAAAAATGATACAAGTGTTCCAACCATGTCAACAGGATTTGCAGATGAAAGTGCTATTAAGCTTCCAACAATAGCAACTGAAACATATTGTAGATTTCCTAGGTTTGATGCTATTGGCATAAGTGAATTTGCAAATCTGTTAGCATTGTACATATCTGAATTTAATTTTTCGTTTAGTTCGTTGAATTCTTCGATTGTCTTATCTTCGTGAGTAAACACTTTAATTACTTTTTGTCCGTTTATCATTTCTTCAACATAGCCATTTACTGCGGCAAGCGAGCTTTGTTGACTTATAAAGAATTTTGAACTTTTACTTGCAATTGTTTTTGTAATAAAAATTGTCAATGCTGAAAAAGCAAATGTAAATAATGATAATACTGGGCTTAATGCAAGCATTGAAATTACAGTTGAAACAATTGTAACTGCTGATGATATAAGGTTTGGCAAAGATTGTGAAATCATCTGCCTTAAAGCATCAGTATCATTTGTGTAATAGCTCATAACCTCACCGTGAGTGTGCGTATCAAAATATTTTATTGGAAGTGATTGCATTTTATCAAACATTTCATTTCTAACATCACGAAGTACACTTTGAGCGATTACTGCCATAAGTCTGTTGTAAGTATATGATGAAACAATTCCCACACCAAACAAAATTGCAATTTTAGCAACAAAGCTTAAAAGTCCTGAAAAATCTGGGTTTGCAGTTCCAACAAGTGGTGTAATGTATTCGTCAATTAGAGTTTTTAATGATACCATTCCTAAAACGCTTGTTATTGAGCTAATCACAATACAAATTACAACAAAAATAAATTGAACTTTGTAATTTTTAGTTATATATGAGAATAATCTTTTAAATGTGCCTTTTTCGATTTTAGGCTTAGGTCCAAACATTGCAGCACTTCTTCCGCCTCGCATCATTGGCTTGCTATCTGATCTATTCGCCATCACTATCACTTCCTTTCGTTTGTAAATCATAAACTTCTTTATAGATTTGGTTAGTCTTTAATAATTCTTCGTGTGTTCCAAATCCGCTAATTTTTCCGCCATCCATAACGATAATTTTATCAGCATCTTCAACTGAATTTACTC
>CAZTCE010000209.1:0-2465 GCA_964612205.1 uncultured Eubacteriales bacterium
GTTATTATGTTTTCTATGTAATGCTGTCGTAATAATTTTGTAATATTTTCGTAATATTTATTGACTTTTGTAAAATAATATAATATTCTTTAATCACGAAATGTTGTAGGGGGTGTAAAGTTTGGCTATTGGAGATATGATCGTTGGAATTGACATAGGCACCTCAAAAGTATGTTGTTGTTTAGGACAGATTAATAAATTCAATCAAGTGGAAGTATTGAATACATCAAGTGTTGCGTGCGATGGATTAAAGCGTGGAAAAATCGTTAGCCCAGATGCAGTAGCAAGAGCAATTCGTTTTGCTGTAAGTGATATTGAAGCAACGCAGAACTTTATTATAAAGTCAGCCTATGTTAACATTGTTGGAAATTACGTGTCTATTTTTAAAACCAAATATGGCATTAAACTTGCTGATAAATATGCGGGAGTTACGCAAAGAGATATAGATGAGATAATTAAAAATGTTGGGCAATTAGAAATTCCAGACGGAAAGCAAATAATTGACATTGTCCCATCAAGATTCATTACGGAATCAAGGACCACAGAAGATCCAATTGGAATTTTTACAAGTTTTTTGGAAGCAGAATTAGATGTTATAATTGCTGATAAAGAAGTTGTTAAAACAATAGGGGTAGCAATGCAAAGAGCAGGGCTTATGATGGATGGAATTGTTACAAATGGCTTTGCAATGAAAGATATTGTTTTGTCTGAAGAAGAAAAAGAAAATGGTGTTTTACTTTTAGATATCGGTGCAGGAAATGTTGATATTTCTGTTTTCAAAAATAATGGTCTAGTATACACAGATTCTATTCCGGTTGGTGGAGATACAATAACTAACGATATTTCAATAGGCTTAGAAATTTCACACCAAGAGGCGGACAAATTAAAAAAACAGTATGGACTTTCTAAAGTTAGATACATTGATAATGATTATAGCATTACACTTGCTACATACAAGGGCGAAGAAAAAAATAAAACAATTAGATGTTCAGAATTAGTTGAAATAATAGAGGCGAGAGTTGAAGAAATTTTTACGCTAATTAGAGATGGCTTAGAAGATAACAAAGTTTCAAGCACACCAATGTCTTGCGTTATAACAGGGCAAGGAATGAATTCGATTAATAAAGCAGAGAAAACTGCTGAAGAAATTTTAAGATATCCAGTAAGATTTGGCATATTGAAAACAGCTAATTTAATTAAACCAGATATTGCTGGTGCTTACGGAATTGTTAAATATGTTTCTAATATCAAACATTCAAAAAGAATAGGTAGTAAAATACAAATGATAGAAGAGCAAACATTTTTTGATAATGTTGTGCAGTCATTTAAGGGTTTATTTGGCATAAATTCAAAAAATAAAAGGTAGGAGGAATTGAAAGTGTACGAACAAGAAAACAATTATAATTCATATCAAAGAGCAGATGAGGTTAAGTATGATGGAATGGCTAAAATCAAAGTAGTTGGTGTTGGTGGAGCTGGTAACAATGCAGTAAATAGAATGATTGAAGAAAAAGTTACTGGTGTTGAGTTTATCGCAATAAACACAGATAGACAAGCTTTGATGTTATCAAAAGCACCAACTAAAATTCAAATAGGTGAGAAGCTTACTAGATGTTTAGGCGCTGGTGGCGATCCAACTGTTGGAGAAAAAGCAGCAGAAGAAACTAGAGAAGAAATATGTAATTCTTTAAAAGGGGCCGACATGGTTTTTGTAACAGCAGGAATGGGTGGAGGAACTGGAACAGGTGCTGCACCAGTTGTTGCACAAATTGCTAAAGAATTAGGTATTTTAACAGTTGCAGTTGTAACAAAACCTTTCTCATTTGAAGCTAAGAAGAGAATGCAAAATGCTGAAAGAGGCACAGCTAGTTTAAAAGAAAAAGTTGATACTTTAGTTGTAATTCCAAATGATAGATTGTTACAAGTTGTTGAAAGGAAAACAACTTTCACAGAAGCGTTTGCACTATCTGACGAAGTTTTAAGGCAAGGTGTACAAGGAATTTCAGATTTAATTTCAATTCCTGGATTAATTAACCTAGACTTTGCAGATGTTAAAACAATTATGTATGACACAGGTATGGCTCATATGGGTATTGGTAGAGCATCTGGTGAAAACAGAGCTGAAGAAGCAGCTAAAGCAGCAATTAACAGTCCACTGTTAGAATCATCTGTTGATGGTGCTAGAGGCGTATTACTTAACATTACAGCTGGCCCAGATTTAGGCATTTTCGAAGTTAACACAGCCGCAGAACTTGTTCAAAAGAACATCGACCCAGACGCGAACCTTATCTTTGGTGCTGTTATTGATGAAAAAATGGGAGATGAAATGTCTGTTACAGTTATTGCAACAGGTTTCGATAGAGATAGAGTTCCACTATCAGCTGTTGACAAAGTAATTGACAGAACTTTATTTGAAAAAGCTCCAGTTGCAGAAACTAGAGTTAGCAACCAAAACGATATAGAGA
>CAZTCE010000210.1:0-2445 GCA_964612205.1 uncultured Eubacteriales bacterium
TATTTTTCCATACCTTCAATTGTAATCTGCTCAAAAACCTCATCGTTTTTCAAATCATTAATAAGCTTAAATTTATTACCTAAATCTTTATCAAAACGGCAAATAAGCTTATAATCGCAATACTCACACGCAGATTTTCCACGCTTTTTAACAGGCTCATTTTTAATGTTTCCTGATAAAATTTCTTCACCCATTTGCTTTAAAATTTTCTTCATGTGTTTTCTCAAATCAGTAAATTGAGCACTGGTTGCCATTGGAATTTTAGATGTATAATTACCATCTTTTTTCACAGACAAATCTAAAACCGAAGATTCTTTTGTCATTCCAGTATCCATAGCTTTTATAAGTCTTGCTTCAGATAAAATCATACCCTTCATTCGTAATTTTTTATTTATTTCATTTTCAATTTCTTCTTTTGAAACATTCTTTTTTGTTTTCAAAATAGGGTCATCTAATTTTAAATACAGCATTCCGCCAGGCAATAATTCTTCTTTCAAACTTGCATCCATATAAACCAACAACTGCAATTGCAACCCATAATATATATCAGATAATTTTAACTCTTTATTATAAGATTTGTAATCAATTATTCTGATATAATTTCCTTCTTCAGTTTTGGCAATGTCAATTCTATCAATTTTTCCATTCAAAACTAATTTATTTCCATCATCTAATTCAATTTCAACTGCCCCAATAGTTTTATCGTTTCCAAATTCAACTTCACTACCTAGAATTTCAAACTCTCCATTTTTTATATGATTAACAATTACCCAAACGATTCTTTTAACAACACGTTTTAATTTTATTGATAGCTGTTTCATTTGATAAGAACTACTAAAAATATTATATTTAAAATCTTTTAATGATTCGTCAACTAACTGTGAAACAATTTTATCCGTTTCATCTTTTTCAATATTTCTTACTAAAATATTGTTTTTCAAAACATACTCTGAAAACTTATCGATGATATCATGCAAAAATAACCCTATGTCAGGCGTATCTAATTTGAACACTTTTCTTTCTTTTGCTTTCAAACCATATCTTAAATAAAACATAAAAGGACAATTTGCAAAAGTTTCTAAACGTGAAACACTAGTATTCATTTCTTTTCCATACATCTTTTGAGCATTTCCTTTATCCAAGTATTCAATCGTGTTTTTATAATCCAAAGCATCTTGAGCTTTTTTCAAACGTTCACTATCATGCTTTAAATACCATAAATAAGCGTTTTTCCAAACATCTTTAATCTCTTCTCCATCATAATATTTTCTTAATTGATTTAACGTTTTAGAAAATCCTGCTTTTGAAGTGTATAATGTTTCATCTTTATTTATCAAATTACTTTTTACATTCAATTTAGGAAACAAATTTTTTAATTGACCTATTATCGAAGATGCTCTTAAAGCACCGCCCTCTTCATTAGAAATCGGATAAGAAATAAAAATCTCTTCCGAAGGTGTTGTTAATGCTTTATATATGTTGAAGTTTTCTTCCAATAATAGCATCTTTGTGTTTTTAGCAATTTCAATCCCGCCATCTAAAAGCGAATCTCTTTCCGAATCATTTATAAAACCTTCACTAGAAAAAGGCATTGGGAACACGCCATCGTTTACTCCAATCACAAATAAAATTTTAATACTAGAATTTCTTGTCCTTGAAATATCGCCAATCATAATTTGATCATTACTTGTTGGCAAAATTCCGATTTGATGCATAGATATTCCTTCTGTTAAAATATTTTTAAAAGTTTCAAACGACATCATTTCGTTGCCTAAAGTTCCAACAAATTCATCTAAAAGTCCAATAAAAATATTCCAAACTTGAATATATGTACTTGCAATTTCTAATTCTCTACTAGACACATTTTCATCCGAAGTCATAGCATTAACCTTATTTTTTATATTGTTATAAACATCTACAGTTCCTTCCATAACTTCTCCACAGCCTAACTCGCATATTAAAGCACAAGCTCTATCTATTGCAAGCTTAGCTAAGTTTGGATCTATATCCTTATCAAATCTTGAAGAACTTTCTGATCTTAAATTTAGCTTTTTAGAACTAACTCTTATGTTAGTACCTTCAAAATTAGCTGATTCAAAGATTACTTCTGTAGTATCATCTTGAATTTCTGAATTTAATCCACCCATAATTCCAGCTATAGCTACAGATTTAGAACCATCTTTAATCATTAAGATGCTTGAATCTAATTCTCTTTCTATTTCATCTAAAGTTGTGAATTTTTCTCCATCTTTAGCTCTTTCAACAACTATAGTCTTACTTTCTATTTGTCTTGCATCAAAAGCATGCATTGGTTGCCCTAGCTCTAACATAACAAAGTTAGTTATGTCAACTATATTGTTTATAGGTCTAACCCCTGCTTCTAAAAGTCTTTCTTGCATCCAACCTGGTGATGGTTCAACCTTAACGTTCTTAACCCCTTTAGCC
>CAZTCE010000211.1:0-783 GCA_964612205.1 uncultured Eubacteriales bacterium
TTATTATGAATAATAAACAAAAATCAAAAATTGTTGTGCCAACAAAAGATGTGGTTTTTAAGCGCATATTTGGCGATAAAGGACGTGAGGAAATTTTAAAAAATTTTTTGGAATCGATTTTAGAGATAAAAATAGATTCTTTGGAATTAGGATTTCTTCAAGAATTATTAGGAGAGCAAGATGAGTCAAAAAAAGTTGTTTTGGATGTTAGAGCAAAGCTTTCAGATGGTACGAAAGTAAATATTGAAGTCCAAAATGCGAAAAGTGATTATTCAGAGGAGCGTTGTTTAATGTATTGGTCAAGGCTTTATACAGATTATATGAAACAAGGTATGGAATATAAAGACTTAGAAAAAACAATCTGTATTTGGATTATAAATGATGAGTGCTACAATGAATTTCCAGAGTATATTTCAAAATGGGAAATGACATGTAAAGATTATCCAGAAGTAAAAGGATTTAGTGATATAGAATTTCACATAATTGAATTGAAAAAGTTTAGGAATTCTGCTAAAATAGAGAAAAGCGTTAGAGATTCTTGGTTAGCGTTTATAGATCATACTGACAAGGAGTTGATTGATATGGCATGTTCATCTAATGAGCAGATTCAAAATGCACAGAAAGCATTGGAAGAAGTAAGAGCGGATGATGCACTTTGTGAACAAATATTTTATGAATGGTTAAAAGAAAATGACGAAATTAATCGTCAAAAGAGAATGGAAAGAATGGAAAAGCAAATTGAAGAAAAGGCGGAGTATGTAAAAAAATTAGAAAAAAGTGTTG
>CAZTCE010000211.1:883-2386 GCA_964612205.1 uncultured Eubacteriales bacterium
AAGACGGAAAGAAAGAGTTGGAAGACGGAAAGAAAGAGTTGGAAGACGGAAAGAAAGAGTTGGAAGACGGAAAGAAGAAATTAGAAGATGAACAGAAAAAGTTAAAGGAATCTAAAAAGCAATTTGTTTTAGGTTTATTAAAAACTAATATGTCTATGGAGCAAATTACGTCGATAACAGGATTTTTAAAAGAAGAAATAGATGAATTAATAGGTGATACAAAAGATTAATTGAGTTAATTAACCATAAACATTGATAATTTTTGCAATGTTTATGGTTGATTTTGTTTTAGAATTTTAAATAAATATATATTGATAGGAGTGTGAGTGATTATTGGAACTAGATTTTTTAAAAGATATAGAGAATGATTTGCGAAACACAGAGATTAAAGATGTGTTGGGAAAGTTTATAAATGAGATAAATAATTTTATTGAAAAAGATAATTTACTAAATGTGGCTGAAAAATATAGTAAATATTGGAATGTACAAAATTTTATGGAAGATAATGTGGCTGCAAGCATTGGAATATCAAAATGGAGTACTAATGTTAGATATCGCAAAGAGCTAAGCAAAGCGGTAGATGATGGAATTTTAAAGTTATCTGAGAGCGAAGGAGCTTTATATAGAAAACAATTTATGGCAAATGGAACCAAAAATAATCCAACTTATAATATTGATAAATTTGAAAATGGCAAAATTGAACATCTGGTTTTAACTAAAGACCAAGTCCCAGAAGGATTTGAAAAAGAAGATATAATTTTTCAATATAGGCACGATGGAAGCATAAAAGTAAGAAATGATTTAAAAGGAGAAGCAGTTAAGCTGGCTAGTAAAAGCTTAGAACATTTAAAAGCAAAAGAAAATGAAAAAAGTGCAGAATATAAAAGAGAAGGCCATATATATCAGGCTCGAGAGAGCGATGGGTATATATTTTTAAAGGATTTAACAGAATCAAGAGGATATGTGCTAGAAGATATTGATTTTATTGTAAATTGTTATCAAGGTGAAGGAAAATATCAAGTAATTGATGGAGAATATAAGCTGGTAAATCTGGAAGAGAAATCATTTTAAAAATAGTAATTAATATGTGAAAAACTATGTCTTTGGTAAATAAAAATTGTGGCATATTCAAATATCATTAAAATTTTTTGGCGCTAAAAATCATTGATAATAGCGACTTTTAAAAAAATAAATAAAAAAAGGCAAAAAAATCACTTGACTTTGATGTAAGTTCATGCTATATTTAATGAGTAGCGACTCGGAGAGGTGGTCGAGTTGGTTTAAGGCACCAGTCTTGAAAATTGGCGTACGTGCGAGCGTACCGTGGGTTCGAATCCCACCCTCTCCGCCAACTTAATAGCGGACTTCATGTCCGCTTAAAATTTATGGAGACATACCCAAGTCGGTTGAAGGGGACAGTTTGCTAAACTGTTAGGGTTCGCAAGGGCCGCGAGGGTTCGAATCACTCTGTTTCCGCCAAAGACACTACCTAGAAAAAGGTAG
>CAZTCE010000212.1:0-2376 GCA_964612205.1 uncultured Eubacteriales bacterium
TTCACTTAAATTTTTATTATATCTACTATTTAATTGTTTGCTTTTTTCTTTTGCATCATTATTATTATATTCAAATGTAGCAACTACTTTTTTTAGTTCCTCACACAAACTAGAAGTTGGTGCTATCATTTCTTTTATAAACTTTAATACCATTTCATCAGCTAGGTTTCCATCAATATTTTCCGCTTGACATTTACATTTTCTGCTTTTATCTTTTAATTCACACATATAATGAAATCTTCTATTTCCATTTGGAAGTTCTCTTGTACTAGTTTTTGGTCGCATATAAGATCCGCATTCTCCGCATACTATCGTTCCAGATAGTAAACTTTGTGTGCATTTTCCATTTTTATATCTCATACTTTCATTTACTTTTAATAAGCTTTGTACTTTAATAAAGTTCTCACCACTTATAATCCCCCTATGTTTTCCGTATGGCAATTATCCAAACTTCCATACTGTTGAATCTATTAGTCTTTAAACCTCTTTGAACCGTTTTATTATATGCCATCATACCTTGATTTCCATCAAAATCTTCCTTATTAGCATAAAAGTCAATTTCATTATCAACTAAATATTTATACATATTTATATCGTTTTTAGCATACACAATATTTCTTAAAATTGTCTTTAATGTATATCTTGTATAATTTTTATCAAATTTAGTTTTTACATTGTTTTGAAGTAAATATGTTTCCAATTTAGTTAGCGATTTTAGTTCTAAATACTTATCAAAAATTAACTTTATTCTTGTAACTTCCTCAGGAATTTGTATAAGCATAAAAACTTTTTTGTTTTTACCATTAATACTAATCTTTTCAAAGCTCTTTGATTCATAACCTGTTGGTGTTACACCTCCAAGCCATCTGCCTGTTTTAGCAAGTTCTATCATATTATCTCTAATTCTTTCAGCTATAACTTCTCTTTCAAGTTGTGAGAAAATAGAAGCAATATACATCATAGCTCTACCCATTGGAGTTTCTGTTTCAAACTTCTCCTTTACTGATATAAACTCAATACCTAAATTACTTAATTCATCAATAAGCTTAGAAAAATCTGATATATTTCTACTAAGCCTATCTAACCTATAACAAACTATAACTTCAAATTTTTTCTTTCTAGCATCTTCCATCATCTTTTTAAATTGCGGTCTATTAGTTGTTCCTCCAGAAAATCCTTCATCTTCATAAATTATAACGTCTTCTTCTAAATTAATACCATCATATCTTTGTTTAAGTAAAAACTTACACATCTCTACTTGGTTCTCTATTGATTCACCCTTTTCAGTAAGTTTAGATTTTCTAGAATAAATAGCAAACTTTTTTCTGGCAAGTAACCTCTCCATTTTATCCATCCTCCTTTAATTATAGTTTGTCATAACAATAATCCGTTTTTAAACACCACTCATTAACAGTATTTCAGGTCTTTTATCCTTCACCCCCCTTGTAATGTCTTATGTTCAAAAAATATAAAAAACAACGTTTTTTTTACTTTTTTCTAAAATACTTCATATAATATGTATTTAATAGGATAAAAAAAAGAACATATCGTTAAATATGTTCTCAAAATACTTTATTTATCTTTTAATACTTACTATTTAAGTACTTTTCTGCTTCTATTACAAACATTCTTGCTGTATTAATCTGTTCTTCACATTCTTCCTTTGTAATTATATAAAAATCAACATAATCGCTTTGTTCTCTATAAAATCTTGCTTCACCAATTCTTTTTCCTAGCTCTCTTGAAAAAATATTAGTGCTTATATACTCCTTATTAAAATATGCAATCACTCCAGAATGCTTTTTAAAATCAACTTCATCTAATGCACATATAGCTTTCATCACATGAAATATACAATAATAAGCTCTATTGCTAGCACCTTTAAATTTACTTTCTTTAAATAGCAAAGAAGCCTCTTCTAAGTTTTCTTTTGCTTGTTCAAATCTATATTTTGATAATGTGATACTATTCTCTTTATCCATTAATTAAAACACCATCTTTCTGAACATTTTTATAAAATACCATAAATTCACTCCTATGATTAAATACCTCTACATTTTCAACTATTGGTGAAATTAATATATTATACTTTAAATTCAAATCAAAACTATATTCTAAAACTGCTTTTTGTATTTCTTTTATACCTTCTGTCGGTGTATTAACTAAAATCATTATATCTATATCGCTTTGTTCTCCATTTTTATCTTGATCTCCTCTAGCATAAGAGCCATACAAAATAACATTAACAAGAGCATTTCCAACTATATTATCTAATCCTTTTACAAATTCATTTAAAGCTTTTCTTATATAACTAGGCATTTTTAAAACCTCCTTTGCTATTTTTATTATACCTGTTTAATATAGTATATCATAAAT
>CAZTCE010000213.1:0-2372 GCA_964612205.1 uncultured Eubacteriales bacterium
AAAACAGTCTCTTTTTGCTTGGTCTATAATAGAAATAATATAGGAACAGGCAAAAAGAGACTATTTTTTGTCATACTTATTTTAGCAACTTTGCAATAAGAGACTATCTTATAAAATAGTCTCTTGTTAAAAAATAGGTAGCAAAAAATTTTTAAAAAGAAAAAATCTCTTGAACTGGTTTAAGATATTTATCTTGATATCTTAATAGTCCATTAGGTGTACTGACTAAATTTGTAGCAGATATTCCAAAAGCATTAAGCTCATTTGCCGTGACAGGTATAGGATCGGTAAGTGAACCTTTTTCTGTTTTTGAAGCGAATAAATCCGCTAATGTATTATCTTTTATTGTATTATCTTGTAATATTTCTTGTGGTTTTTTACCACAACGGGTTGTGGTTTTTTCCCACTTTTGCGTTGTGGTTTTTTCCTACAACGAAAATTGGCTTTCTTTTAAAAATACTGTTTCGTTGTGGTTTTTTCCTACAGCGGAATTTGGCATTTCAATAAATATCCAATTGTTTCCACCATTATTAATTAAATATCCTTTAACCTCTAGCTCTTTTATAGCGCTATCATATTGATCTTTTTTAATACCGAAAGATTCATTGACGTCTTTATTACTTAAAGCAAAACTATAACCATTCTAGTTCTAAGAAAAATAAATCCAAAGTTTAAAAGCGCCAGCTTTTAGGTCCTATGCGGCATACTATAAGGCCTTTAAATTAGTCATCATATATAAGTTGTTTTTATCACATTTAATTTTGTTAACCGTAATAATTTTTTGATTAGGATTAGTTCTCATTTGGTTAGTTCTCCTTTGTTAATGCTTTTTATTAGCTGTATTAGCAAAGGCGGTTAAAAATTCAGGTGTTTCTTCAAAAACCCAACAATAATATTGTGGTTTATTGTATTGCTATTCCGTTCGTATTACCGGGAAGCCTTGCCGAATAAGCTCAACGGCAAGCCATTTAGCGAATACAGTTTTTTCTTTTTTCATTCTTGATTCTCCTTAATTAATTTTAATATATTAATTCTAATAAAATCACTAACTTGATAACCTTGTGCCGAGCAATAATCATCAATAACTTTCTTGTCTGTTGGCGTGATGCGAATTCTAAGAGACTCGGTTTTAGCTTCTTTGTTTTTCAATCTGTTTCACCTCTTTCATTAATATATAAAAATATGGATACACAAATTAATAATGTGTGTCCAAAATTTTTAATGATTTACCCATTATAATAAAACCTAAAACGGCACTCAATATTCTTTCTTCTTCTGGACAAAGCATATTAAAGAGCTTGGCTTCTCTTTAATGTAATAATGAAGATGGCAAAACATCTATTTTAGCAACTTTGCAATAAAAATTTCACAAGAGACTATTTTATAAGATAGTCTCTTGTTAAAAAAATATTGCAATTCAAGGAGGTGAAGACTTTGGAACTAAAAATCGGAAAAATGACAGGCCAAGAATTAGCTAATTGGCTAGGTATTACTTATAATACATATAAAAATAAGATAGATCATCATCAAGCTAAATTAAAAGACTATTGTGATTATGAAAAAGTTAGAGGTGGCGTCATTATTAAAGAAATTTATATCTCTAAGTATAATAAAAATCTTAAAGCAGAATAGACTAAAATTTATCTTAAAGCTCTTTCCCAGCATGATAATCTTATTACCCTTACTGGTTTAGAAGCTGAGACAGGCCTTACTCCTTATTGTAGTCGGCAAACAAGAGATTATCTATTTGGCGATGAGCCAGTTAATATAAACCCTAGCGCTCATGGGTTAATTGGCTGGCGCAAAAGAATTTGGGCTATTAAGCTTGGAGTAAATAAATATAGGAATTTTACCAAGGAAGAAGAAGAGTTATTTGATGCTTTAATCCAATAGAATTATATTGATAAGATGACTCCAGAAGTAGTAAAAGCTTAGCAATTAATTCTTGAATGTTGTATTAAAGAAGGCTATTCGGCTGAAAAATATCACGAAATTTTAACTGAAAGAAATTATAACTTCTTTAACGACGTTATAGAGCGATTTAAAGAGTTAACTGGAAAATAGATTGGTTCACCTACATATCATGAGATAGAGCATGAATGGGGTTGGTCAACAGAAATGGATGAAGAATATAAACAATTTTTAATTAAATTGTTAGATGAAGTTAAGCAAGAAAGCGAGAGTTAAGACTCTCGCTTTTCTTTTTTTTCTAAAGCCGATCGCTATATGTCTTTTTTTAATATTATAACATATTATTTTATAAAAATAAAACCGTTCTTTTAAAGGAACTTTCCGTTTTTCAATTCTAAGAATTCTTAATCCTGAAACCCAAACCAAATCTCGCTATGACCCTAAAACGGCACTCAATATTC
>CAZTCE010000214.1:0-2365 GCA_964612205.1 uncultured Eubacteriales bacterium
GTTCTAGCAAAATATTTTCTTTTATCCTCTAGCAAATGTTAGAAAAATGATTTATAATATGGGTATTATGAGAAAAATAATAGTAGAGAAAAATGATAAAAAGATAGTTAACTATATCAAAAAACAATTTAATAATGTACCTGAAAGTGCCATATATAAAGCTTTGCGTCAAAAAGATATTAGAATAAACGGTGTTAAGATTTCTGAAAATGTGCCTGTGGAGGCAGGCGATGAAATCACAATCTACATTACCGATGAAATATTATTCGGCACAAAAAATATTATCACATCAAAATCTATTATCTATGATGATGAAAACATCGTTGTTGTTAGCAAGCCCAAGAATATTTTGGTTCAAGGAAATGAGCAGGACATCGGGCTAGATAAATTAATTAATGATTATTTTGGTGTTACCTCTATTGTCCCTTGTCATCGCTTAGATCGAAATACTTCTGGGCTTATATTGTTCGCTAAAAATAGTGAAAGCGAAACTATTATTTTAGATTTAATTAAAAATCATAAAATCGAAAAATATTATAAATGCCTTGTGTATGGCCAGCCAAAGCAAAAAAGTGCCACTTTAAAAGCTTATCTTTTTAAAGATGCTAAATCGAACCGTGTTATAATTTCAAATGAAAAGAAAAAAGGCTATGTCGAAATAATTACAAAATACACTTTGTTAAACACTTTTAAAGACGGAAGTTCTGAGCTAGAAGTTCAACTAATTACAGGTCGCACTCACCAAATCAGAGCACATTTAGCCTTTATTGGCTTGCCTATTATTGGCGATGGAAAATATGGAATAAATCAAATAAATAAAAAATTTAAAAAAGATTGGCAAGAACTCGAAAGCTATAAACTTATATTCACTGATGCTTATGGAAAACTCGAATACTTAAAAGGAAAAACTTTTACTATGAAACAAACCCAAGGAGATACATAAAATCCTCCTTGGGTTTTTAGTTTTACTTTTCTAAAAATAGTATTTTTTTTTCGTTTATTGAGAAAAATAGATATATAAATATTTTCAAAGGAGTTTTTATATGGATATAATGAAATATGTTTGGTGTTTTGTTATTGGTGGTGCAATTTGTTCAATTGGACAAATCTTAATAGACAAAACCAAATTAACTTCCGCAAGGATTCTAGTTTTATTTGTTACAGTCGGAGCAATTTTAACTGGTTTAGGGCTTTATCAATATGTTGTAGATATCGGAAACTGTGGAGCAACTGTCCCACTTACAGGCTTTGGATATTCTTTAGCAAAGGGTGCAATAACTGGTGTTCAAGAAGATGGTTTACTCGGCGCATTCACAGGCGGAATCAAACAAACCGCGGGCGGAGTTAGTGCGGCAATCTTTTTTGGTTTAATCGCTGCTTTAATCGCTAAACCTAAAATCAAAGGCTAAAAAGAAAAATCAAATTGTCGATGCTAAAAAACATCAAACAATTTGATTTCTTTTATTATTACAATTCATATTAACCTTTTATTTTCTCCTCTTTGTAACTATCGAAACAATAATGAAAGCAACCACAAATGCAATAACAAACATAATTGCCAATGTGTTTCCATCAACTGTTTCATCTTCAAAATTTTCTACAACGTCACCATTTTTTTCTCCACTTTCTTTAGGCAAAATGTCCACATTTTTTTGCTCTTCTTCTAATTTTTCAAAAGTGAAACTAACTTGTCCCGTGCCATTTTCTGCATCTACAAACTTGGCTTCTTTGTTATTTACTGTAACAAAAAGGTCGTCGTCAAATTCAATGTTATCCCAATATTCTATATCGATATTTACAGAGTATTCTTTGCCTAATTCAAAAACATCATCTTCTGGGAACCATGAAACTTTTTTAATATCATATCCATAATAATCGTTTAAATCATAGTTAGTAAACGGACTTGCTAGCTTTTGAATTTTCTCTCCACTAACAGGTTCAACAACTCCAACAATTATGATTTCACTAATTATTTTTTTTGTGAAAGTAGCTTCAAGAAGTTTAGTGTATTCAACAAAAGATTCCCCACTTGCAGTTGTTGTAACGCCAACACAATAATATTTAGTTCCCAATGTTTGCTCAGGAATAAACACTTCTTTCGTTTCGCCAGCAATTGGCTTTATATTTTCTATGTTATCATCTTCTGATTCATACCATTGATATGTAACTTTCGCATCACTTTCGCCCGAAACGCCTGCCCTTACTTCAAGCCAATAACTTGCTGTTCCAATTTCCATGTTGACGCCATTTGGGTGCATATCTTCAGGTCTTTCATAAATTGTCGCTTTTACTTGTTCACCACTATTTTCCGTTGGCATCAAATCAGTTGCAAAAGCAACATTTGTTATTAACAATAAATTTATAC
>CAZTCE010000215.1:0-2354 GCA_964612205.1 uncultured Eubacteriales bacterium
CCTTATAGTAGTATGAAGAAGGTGCGGCACGGTCGCACCCCTCATAAATATGGAAATAAAGGATGAATGAATCAATGATTTTAATTACCAAGGACGAGGCCGCTCTGGTGCGTGAACGCTTTAATGATGTCCACATTCGGAGAACGATGAAGCAGAAGTCTGGTCGACACCGTTACTACATGGAGGAGGCTCCCCGCGCAATGAATATGATCCGCCGACTGCGGCGCGGAGGAAACTAACATGGATCTGGAGAGACGTCCGGGAGAAAGTCCCGCCGCCTATCATAAGCGCCTTGTTTACGGAAAGTTAATCGACAAAACACTTGCAGACTACGATTACGCAGAATTAGCAATTCCTCTCTATGGCAAAGAGTACAGTTCCGACAACACTAGAAGAATGATGTATGGTTCTTGCAAGACCTTACAACTTTTTGAAGACGAACAGATTGGGGCTGTATCAAATCCTGAACTACTATCAGAATTAGAAGCAAGTAGAATCGAACTGCAGAAAGAGCGTATGCGTTTTTATGATCAGCGTACCGCCTATAACAAAATCCTGCGCGGTCGCGCCAGACAAGAGGAGCTTAATGAAATCATCGTGTCTGCAATCGAGCGTGGAGACCTTGTTGAGTTGCCGGCACCACGAGTGTGGTCAGAGTCCGGTGTGTGCAACATCTGTGCGAACGATGTGGTCGCCAGTCTAACAGATATCCATTTCGGCGCGTGCGTCAACAACCACTGGAACAAATATGATCCAGATATCTGTGCAGAGATGTTGTCTAACTATGCGGCAGAAATCATCAATATTGGCAAAGTCCATAGCTCTCACAACTGTTACATTTGGGCAAACGGAGATATGATTTCCGGAAACATTCACAAGAGTATCGCCGTAACTAACAAAGAAAATGTAATTCAGCAGATAAAAGGCGTTGCAGAATTGATCTCCCAGTTTCTGGCTCGCCTTGGCGAGGAGTTTGAAACCGTTACATTCCTCAGTGTTGCCGGCAACCATTCCAGAATCGACGATAAAGACAATGCCATGAAAGATGAGCGTCTTGACGATCTGGTCTCGTGGTGGCTAGAGGCACGCCTTGCAAACTACGACTACATCAAAATTGATGCTTGTGAAAAAATCGACACCACTATGTACGCAGTTAATATTCGCGGAAAGAAATATTGCGGTGTCCACGGAGACTATGATAACAGCGATACAAAAATCCAAACACTTAATACAATGGCTGGTGGCGATGTCTATGCTGTTCTGACTGGACACTTACATCACAACAAGATTGACACCGTATCCGGGATCAAAGTCGTTATGGGCGGCAGCTTCTTGGGCATGGACGACTTGTGTATCCAGCGACGAATTTACGGAAAGCAAGAACAAATCGTTCTTATTTGCGACGAAGACGGTATTCGGTGCGTCTATGATGTACCGTTGCATTGCAACCATTAAATAAAACTAACGCCTGGCAAAAGAATTGGAAGAGGAGTGATGGTCATGGCGAGGAAAACAAAGATGAACAGCCTGACCAGTCCCGAACTTCTGGCTCAGGTTAATCCAAACAACAAACGATTAAAAGAAGATTTTATTACATATCTTCGCTCGATGCAGCGAAGCGAGGGAACAATTTCCCAGTACTCCAGCGACATCGATATTTTCTGGGTCTGGAATTTACAGAACAACGGAAACAAAGATTTTGCCAAGATCTCCAAGCGGGATTATGTAGCTTACCAGAACTGGCTTGTTAACGTTAACGAGAACTCTCCAGCAAGAGTTCGCAGATTGAAGGCCGCAATATCTTCTATGTCTAACTTCGTTGAAGCGATTCTTGACGACGAAGAAGAGTTTGCGAACTTCAGATCTGCAATTAGAAAGGTAGAGTCTCCAGCCAACGTAAAGGTTCGAGAGAAGACCGTGTTCTCTGACGATATGCTGGAAGGACTACTAAATACACTGGTGGAGAAAAAGCAGTACGAGAAGGCGTGTATGCTTGCTTTAGCCATGGGGTCTGGCCGAAGAAAGGCGGAGTTAACTCGCTTCAAAGTAAGCTATTTCGACGAGTCCAATATCATGTACGGATCTCTCTACAAGACACCGGAAAAGGTCAAGACCAAAGGCAGAGGTACTGGCAAGTTTATTCATTGCTACACGATGGCGAAGATCTTTCAGCCCTATCTTAATATGTGGATAGAAGAACGAGGTCGGCTTGGAATAAGCAGCGAATGGCTGTTCCCGAACCCAGCCAATCCCGCAGAACATATCCCAGAGTCTACAATGAATAGCTGGGCGACTTCCTTCAGTAAAATCATGAACATGGACTTTTATTGGCACGCTGTTCGTCACTACACTAC
>CAZTCE010000216.1:0-2338 GCA_964612205.1 uncultured Eubacteriales bacterium
ACTAAGAGAAAAACTAATAGAATTTAGAAGGAAAAGAGCAAGAGAAAAAGGTATACCACCATTTTATATTTTTAATAATATGGAATTGGAAGAGTTAATAAAATTAATGCCAAGGAGCAAAGAAGAATTGGTGAAAAGTAATGTGTTACCAGCAATAAAAGTTAAAGTACATGGAGATGAAATAATTAAAATAATTTTAGAGTAATAAATATGGTCGGGGTGACACCCTTGCATGAATAGCTATAATCACTAGTATTTAAGCTACTTTAAGTTTTTATAATTAAAATCGTGAAATCGATTCGTGAAATTTTACTATTAAAATTACTTTCAAATTCTTAATCGTTTTCACGATTATTCTTTGCTATTTAAAGGTTTTATGAAATTTCGTTTATTAGTAGGAACAAATCGTTCTTTTCCAAATAGCTTTCAACATTTTTGTATTCAGATATTTCAAAATGGTCATCTACATTAACATAGTATTTCATAGTTGTAGCAATGTCTGTATGTCCCATTAGTTTTTGTAAAACTGCAGGAGCAATTTTTGCTTCAACACATCTTGTTGTAAATGTGTGTCTTAACATATGAGTATGAACTTCGCTTGTAACAGTTTCATTACCACTTTTGTTTAGATAATTTTTAACTCTAATATTGCATTTTACACATATTCTTTTTAATGCTGAATTTATTGAGCCTTCTTCGTATAAGGTTTTATCATCTTTGCAGAAGATTAAATTGTTTTTGTTCTTGATGATATGTTGCAAAGCTCCATTTAATGCTTTACGGCTCATAGTATTTAAGTTTAATGTTCTTTTGCCTGAATATGTTTTTGCAGTAGTTCCGATAATAGTTGTATTGTCAATGTCTTTAGTCAAAGTTCTTTTTATAGATAGTTTTCCATTTTCTATATCAACGTCATTAGTTGATATCGCTAAAGCTTCTCCAATTCTCATTCCTGTGCTAATTAAAAGTAGAAGTAAAAATTTGTGCTTGCACATTGAGTATGGAGTTTTTGCCAAGTATTCAATTAAAGTTTTTTCTTCTTCGATAGTAAGAGCTGTTATAGGCTCTGTAACTACATTGCTACTTGGCATTCCAATTTTGTTATAACCCTCAAAGAAATTCATGTTAATCAATTTTTGATAATAAGCATAAGTAAATGCTTGAGCAACAATTTCAAATTGTTTTTTAATCGTGCTAGCAGAGTAATCTCTGATAGATTCAAAATAGTTTAAAATGTCCATTCTTGAAACTTTATTTATAGGTTTAAAAGCAAGTTTATGATTTTGTAATCTCTTAAGTGAAGCCATATTTGTTTTGTATGTATTTTTGCTTATTTTCCCCATTTTTAAAGCTTCATCTTTTAAATGTTTAATAATATCACTTAAAGTAAAGTTTGCAGTTCTATTTAAAACAATAGGACCTTCTGTCTTTTCAAGATTATCTTTATAAGCATAAAGTTTTCTTAAAGCTTCTTCTTCAGTTTTTCCAGTAAAAGTTTTCTTCACAGGTTTATTGTTTAGATCCTTGCCTAAATTTAGAATCGCTTTTGAAACTTTAGAAGTATAGTAATCGTCAGAATTTAGATAATCTAAATCAGCTTTGCATTTTGGACATTTTATTAAACTTTTAACTTCTTTCTTATTATTGCACTCAAAAATTGATTTACATTTTTTACAGATTTTCTTAATTGGAAATTTTAGATTTGTTTTAAGCTTACGATTTGTGTAGGTTCCCACAGTAATTCCTTCTAATTTCATAAAAACCTCCTTAGCTCTGTGTGATTAGCTGTTTTTGAAAATGCGTTTTTGACTTAAATATTCATTTAAGCAATCCGCCTTAACAAAAAATGATTTGCCAATCTTGATACTAGGAAAGTCCGAACTATGAAATAGCTCCAAACATTTCTTATTTCCAATCTTTAGTAACTTTCTTACATCTGTAGTTGTGTATAATTTGATTTCTTCATTCATTGTACATTCCTCCAATTTTAAATAATTCTTCGAGGACATTAATTAAAATTTGGATTTACAATATGTGAAAAATTTAAACCTCCTTTTTATAAAATTTTTGTAACCAATTTTATTTTGTCCTCTATATTACTAGCCATTGAGAATTAATAAAAGGTACGCTTGATTTTAAGAAAATTTTAAAAAAATTATAACAAGCTCAAAAGTACTAGTAATAGCAAGGTATACACAGAATAATGTTCTTTAAAAATTTTTCTAAAGTATTGAAATATTATTTAATATAGTGTAATCTGATTATTGATAAAAAGGTTACAAAAGAGGTCTTTTTTAATCAATCAGTAATTTATTTTATATTTAATTGATTACTTAGA
>CAZTCE010000217.1:0-2337 GCA_964612205.1 uncultured Eubacteriales bacterium
TTATTACATAATTTACAATAACATATGATTAAATTTTTGCTAGAGGGGAGATTAAACCTAAATGGCAAAACCTTTAAGCGTACTAGTTGGGGCATCCCTAGCTAGTGGTGTTAAAGATGATTTAAACAGAGAATTAAAATTGCTTGAAAAGAATCTTAATAAATTAGCTGTCAAAGCTAGTTTTGATGGTGATTTTCAAAAAGTAATTGGTGAAATCAAAAAAGCAGTATTGGCTATAGATTTTAGTAAAATGACAAACGGCATGAATAATGCTGCGCAGTCAGTACAAAATGTAAATTCTGGATTTAGTCAAACTGGAAAACTAATAAACAAAACCACCAAACAAGTTTCAAACTTGGATGACAAATTACAGTCTGTAGAACACACAATGACTGACCTTAATGGACATGAAGTTAAAGTTAAGGTAAATTATGATGAGTCTGGCAATGTTGATGGTGGTACAATTTCCAATACTGATAGTACTGGAACACAAAAAATAAACGCAAAAACCAAGGCAATAAAAAAACTAGAAGCGGCAGAACAAGAGCTTGCAAAAGCAAAAAAAATAGTAGCGACTTCCGAAAAAGACGCTTGGGACACTCAACGTGTAGAAGCATATGAAAAAGAAATTGCAGAAACAAGAACAAAAATAGAATCTGCGACTACAGAACTAGAAGATTTCGAAAAAATATCCAAACGACTTGATAACTTAAAGATAGATATAAAAACTGATGTAAACATTGCGGATAAATGGGAAACTCAGTGGAACAAAATAGAATCAAACTTTAAAATTCAAGAGACTAATTTAACTTCAAGATTCGGCAGCTTATATGATTCTGAACAACAAGATAAATATCGTAATATATATAATGACTTAAAAAGAAACGTTGAGGAATTAAGAAAACAAGGAACAACTTGGTCACAAATACGCAGAAAAATAGATGAAGCAGAGTCGAAAGTAAGGGAAATGGTTGCTAAATTAACAGATGCTCAAAAACAGGCTAAAAAACTCAAAGCAGAAGCCGAGCTGTTAAACAACTCCCTTGGAAGATTTGTTCAATTCTATGGGTTTGGCGAGCTATTTCGTGCTGCCAAAACATCAATCAAAAGCATGGTTGACGAAGTTTCTAATTTAGATAGTTCGCTTGTTGGATTAAAAAAAGTAACTGACGAGACAGATTATACGTATAGTAAATTTATGGACGACGCTGCTGACAAAGCAAAAGAACTTGGCGTGTCAATGATTGACTACATAGATTCGGTTACGGAGTTCGCCAGAAGCGGATTCGACTTTGCAGACTCACAGAGTTTGGCCAAAACTGCAAATATCATGCAAATGGTATCTGAAAATATGTCTGGTGAAGAAGCGTCAGAATATTTAATATCTATAATTCGTGGTTTCAATTTAGAAGCAAGTAAATCTATAGAAATAGTAGATAGTTTAAATAACGTTGATAGGCGTTCTCATACGGAAACGTATGGGCAAACATCTAGCTCTTATCGGAAAACGAACCGAAATGGACGGTCAATTCCGAGGACAAGACTGTTTTGTGTTAAATATGCCTAAAATTATGCACATATTTTAATATAACATATAACAACATTAAAATTAAAACAAAATATCCCTCCTTCCGAAGTGATGGATTAGACATAAGAAGGAGAGTGCTTGTTTACAGTGACGGTTATATCTTTGGTAGAAGCCAATATTTGCACTCTTTTTAATGTGTGCAAATGGGATATATGTAATTACTTTCTAAAACGATATGATTGCGATTTGCATTGTTTTAGAAACTGCAATATGTAATGTGAAATGATAGGCTGCAAGCACCAAATTACAAGGCGCAATGCAGGGTATTCATATATAAGTTTATCTATTCCGACTATAATTATATTCAGAATAGTAAAAACAAACGAAACTGAGTCGCACACAAACATACGTACAACCTCTGATATGAAAATTTATCGAAGATGTAACCATTGCTACGTGCATAAACAAACATATATTATATACAGTAAAATTTTACAAAACACAAATAGTTATTTGCTCTATTTTCTTGCAATAATGTTTTTCATGAGGTATAATATTAGTATAAGATATTTTATACTTTGGTGGTGTTGACATGGGAACTTCGATATTTGTTTGTTTGGTATTGTTTTTAATGTTGTTTTTTTCTATACTGCCTTTTGTTTCTGCTTTAGGTTTAGTTGGTGGAATAATTTTTGGTGGAACAGTTGTTGTTGGACTTTATTTTTGTTGTATTACTTTCTTGTACTATTGTTTAAATGGGCCAGATCCGCAAAAAATAACAAACATAAAGAACGACGAATATGATATCT
>CAZTCE010000218.1:0-2336 GCA_964612205.1 uncultured Eubacteriales bacterium
AATTCATTATTATTTTTAGTTGCCGTCATAAGCTTGATAAAGTTTTCTGTAATATTTGCTTGATTGCCTTCGTTAAGCATAGTTCTAATCTTGTTAACTGTTTCATATTCTTGAGGTGTTAGTATTAGTTCTTCCTTACGAGTACCAGATTTATTAATATCAATTGCTGGGAATACTCTTTTCTCTGAAAGTTTTCTGTCAAGATAAACTTCCATATTACCAGTGCCTTTAAATTCTTCAAAAATTACTTCATCCATTCTGCTTCCCGTTTCAATTAGAGCTGTGGCAAGAATCGTTAAGCTTCCACCCTCTTCAATGTTTCTAGCAGCACCAAAAAATCTTTTTGGCTTATGAAGTGCTGCTGGATCAAAACCACCAGATAATGTTCTTCCAGAAGAAGGAATTGTAAGGTTATAAGCTCTTGCAAGTCTTGTAATGCTATCTAATAAGACTACTACATCCTTCTTTTGTTCGACAAGTCTTTTGGCTCTCTCAAGCACAATTTCAGCAACCTTAACATGATGCTCTGGTAACTCGTCAAATGTTGAATAAATAACATCACCTTTGATTGAACGTTTCATATCTGTAACTTCCTCAGGTCTTTCATCAATTAATAATACTATTAATTCAACATTAGGATGATTAGCAGTTATGCTATTAGCTAATTTTTTTAATATTGTAGTTTTACCAACTTTAGGTGGAGCAACAATCATTCCTCTTTGACCTAGCCCAATTGGTGCAATTAAATCAATTATTCTTGTTGAATACTCTTCAGTAGTAGTTTCAAGATGTATTCTTTCATTTGGATAAATTGGCGTTAAATCGTCAAATTTTTTACGTTTAATTGCTGCATCAGGAGTATCTCCATTTACAGTATTTACATAGATTAAAGCTGGGAACTTGTCGCCCTCACGTGGAGTTCTAGTAAGACCTGTAAGCTTGTCACCTGTATCTAGCCTGAATCTTTTAATTTGAACAGGTGAAACATAAATATCTTTTGGAGTAGATAAATAGTTTTGACCTCTTAAGAATCCAAAACCATCAGGCAAAACTTCTAAAACTCCTTCAACAGGTATGTTTTCTTCATTGCCACTTGGTTGTTCCTTTTCAATAACCGTCGTTGGTTCTTCAACTTCTTTTTTTGAATTTGCATTAATAATAGCCTCTACTAGTTCTTCTTTATTCATTTTGCTAATTCCTTTTATTTCTTTCATTTTAGCTAATTCACGCAAATCAGCTAGCGTAAGAAACTTTAATTCTTCTCCCATTATTCAACTCTCCTTTTTGGGTAATTTTTAGAAAAATAAAAATTGATAAGACTATCTTAAACTTAAAAAATTTAAGATAGTCATTTTGAATTATGCTCTTTTTCTTGAACTTCCTCTTTTAGATTCAATACTTCTTTTTAAATCTAGTTGCCTTTCGTCACTATCTTTTAGAAATTTTGATAACATATCATCTAATGTTGTTTCCTCTTGCGTTTTAAAACTTTCATTGTTATTTTTATACTTAGGTTTAAAATCCTCAATCGCTTTCTTTATAGAAAGTGCTATTTTACCATTTTCATTAATAGAAATAACTTTTACCTTTACTCTATCAGTTGTTTTTACAACTGTATGAATATCTTTAACATAATTTTTTGAGATTTCTGAAATATGCACCAAACCGTTATCGCCAGAATCAAGCTTAACAAACGCACCATATTCCATAACATCTGCAATAGTTCCGTCTAATACTTCTCCTACTGTCACTGACATAAAAAACTTCCTCCTAAACTTACTTCATGCACATTTTACACCAAAAATAGCAATTCGTCAATACAAAAGCTTATCAAAAAAAGAGGCAAAACGCCTCTTTTTTCTATGTTTTTATTAAATACTTGCATCCACAAAGATAATTTCAGAAGGCATAACAAGACCTAAACGATTACGAGCAACTTCTTCGATATATTCATCTGTGCTCATAGAATTGAGAGTCAGATTTAAATTTTCAGTTTTTAAATTTGCTTCTTGCAACTCACGATTATAATATGCAATTTCTTCATTTAATTCATTTAATTTAGTTTGTTGTTCTAACAAAATATGCCCCATATAAATAAACGCCACAGTAAAACCAAGCGTAAGCAAAAGCTTTGTTATGATTTTCATTTTATCACCACTTTATCATTAGTATAACATCCACATACATTATAATATTTCTACAAAAAAATGGAAATTCCTGCCTTATTTTTAGATATTTTTAATTTTTTATTATCTAAAAATACACTTTTAATTTTTGAAATGACAAACTTGAAAACTTTTCTAGTTTTTTCAACAACAAACTTAAACACAGTCAAT
>CAZTCE010000219.1:0-2332 GCA_964612205.1 uncultured Eubacteriales bacterium
ATAATATACCTTCGTTATATTAAAAATATTATTGATTTCCTTAAAAAAGTCATAATGATGGCGTAGCTTCTCCCCCGAAGCGGAAACACTTGCAAAAAATTACAGAATTCTGCACCAAATTGCCCGTTTAAATAAACGCAAAATTCATAATAACATATTTCGAAATATTTTGACAATTCATGTTTTTTTCGGATATAATATTGCCAAATGACCAAAAAGCATATATTATTTACCTAGGAGGCAATTACTATGAATTTTGAACAAAATCAATCATTATTATTCTCAGATGTTAATATTCCAGATGTATTCATTTCTGAATATATTTGTGCTGCAAACGGAGATTATGTTAAAATATATCTTTACATTTCCTTTCTTTGCAAACACCAAATCGATATGTCGCCATTAGACATTTCAAAAAAATTAAACTTGCAATTATCAACAATTGAACAAGGTTTAAAATACTGGGAAGAAAATGGTGCTTTAATACGCAAAGGCGATTCATACATAATTGCCGATTTAAAACAAATAGAAATTAATAAACTTTACAAACCAAAACTAGCCATATCACCAGAAGAAGCTATTAAAAATACAGAAAAAAATGTGTATCGTTCTCAAGCAATAAGTGCAATAAACGATATGTTTTTCCAAGGTTTAATGTCGGAAGCATGGTTTGCAGATATATCACTTCTTTTTTCAAAATATATGTTTGATGAAGATGTTGTAATCTCACTATTCAACTATTGCTATAATCGAAAAGCCTTGCATAAAAAATATCTTTTCACAGTAGCTGATGCATGGGCAAAAAATGGAATTAAGACACAAACCGATTTAGACAGATATTCAATCAATTACGAGAAATCTGCTGAAATTAAAAGAACAATCGTTAAGAAACTAGGACTTTCAAGAAAGCTTTCGCAATACGAAGAGGCTTATGTTGACAAATGGATTTTAGATTTTCATTACCCATTTGATGTAATCGAAATTGCTCTAAAAAAGACAACTTCAAAAACAAATCCAAGTTTCGACTATTTAGACAAAATCATTACAGACTGGCACGAAAGAAAACTTGCCACAGCAAATGATGTAAACACATTTATAAAAGAACAAAAAGAAAAAAATAAATCAGTTAAAAACTTAACAAATAATGTTCAAAAGAACTTGCAAGCATATAAAAATGACATAACAAATCAATATAGCGATTTATCTAAATTCTACATAAATTAATTTGAAAGGAGATAAAATTGTATAAAGATACATACAAACGAATTGAACGTGAATATGAATTTAAAAGGAATGAAGCTAATAGAAATTTTCAAGAGCTAAAACAAAAAATCTATTCTGAAAACCCTAGATTAAGAGAAATCGATCTCGAAATATCAAAATGTGGTATACAATCCGCAAAACTGGCTATTTCCAAAGATTCAAACAAAACAGAAATTCAAAAAGATTTAGAAAACAAAATAAATTTACTAAAAGCTGAAAAAGAAAAAATTTTATTGCAATTAAACCTTGATTTAAAGCCAAAATATCAATGTGAAAAATGTAAAGATACAGGTTACATTTACGAAAACGGCTATAATCAAATGTGTCCTTGCTTTAAGCAAGAGCTTATTAACGAGTCATATAGCAAATCAAATTTATATAAATTAAAAGACGAGTCATTTGAAAAAGTGAACTTAGAACTCTTTTCAGATGTTCCATCTATCGGAAAATATAAATCTGAACTTTCTCCTAAAGATAATGCCAAAAAAATTATATCTCTTGCTCAAAATTTCATACAAAACTTTGAGTCGCCAAGTCAAAAAAATTTATTGTTCACTGGCACTCCTGGTGTTGGAAAAACATTTATATCAAGTTGCATTGCTAATGAAATAATCAGAAAAAACTATACTGTTCTTTATCAAACTTCATCACTACTTTTAAATAGTATATTTGATTACAAGTTCAGCAAACAAAACGATTCTAAAGAACTTTACGACAGCTTGTTTAGTGTGAATTTATTAATCATAGATGATCTAGGAACAGAAAATCTTACATCTGCCAAATTTGAAGAACTTTTCACAATAATAAATTCACGTTTAATCACACCAAACACTAAAACAATTATTTCAACTAACTTATCATTAGAAGAACTTGCTCAAATGTACGATTACCGCATAGTTTCTCGAATCATGGGCAATTTCAACATTATACGTTTCTTCGGTGACGACATAAGACTTAAAAAATAACGAAAAAACTATGAATTGCAAAATTAATGCAATTCATAGTTTTTAATTTTTATTTTTCTAAATCTTCTTCAAATTTAACTTTTGCCATACTAACAACTTTTCCG
>CAZTCE010000220.1:0-2325 GCA_964612205.1 uncultured Eubacteriales bacterium
TCTAAGACTAATATGATAAAATTTAAACGTTATATTTGTATAGGAGGTGTCGAAAAATGAACATTAATAGTGATGACGAAAAAGCAGAATTAGAAAAACTAAAGAAGACGCAAAACTATATGACTAAAGAAATAAAAGAAAGTGAAGAAAGGCTAGAACGAGGTTTCGAAGATTACGATTTTGATGATTATGCAGATGATTTTATGAAAGCAGCCCTAAGAGATAAGTTCACTAGTAGAATCAAAAATTTGAAAATGGTTAAAAACAAGCCATATTTTGCAAGAGTTGATTTTATTGAAAATGGTGACACGAAGAGGGATGCTTTTTATTTGGGCAAAGTTATGGTCACAGATCATGACACTCTTGAACAAATTGTAGTTGACTGGAGAGCTCCTATTGCAGATCTTTATTATGAAGGAAGGCTTGGCGAAGCAAGTTATGAATGTCCGGCTGGCACAATTGAAGGTGAAATAAAATTAAAAAGGCAATATTTCTTCACTAAAGATGGTAAGCTTGAAGATGTAATGGACATTGATATTACAACTAATGATGAAATGCTACAGCCTTTCTTATCAGCAAATTCTGACACAAGGCTAAAGAATATTATTTCAACAATTCAGGCTGAGCAAAATAAAATTATTAGAAGCGAAATGTGGCGACCGCTTATAGTGCAAGGGGTTGCAGGTAGTGGTAAAACTACAATTGCACTCCATAGAATAGCTTATCTTATTTATAATTATGATAAAAACTTTTTCCCAGAGGAATTTTTGATTATCGCTCCGAGTAAGTTTTTCTTGAACTATATTTCAAACGTATTGCCAGATTTAGGTGTTGATAGAGTTCAGCAAAGCACTTATGAAGACATCGCTTTTGAAATTATTGGAAGCGAATTTGATATCGAAGATCCTAACGAAAAGCTTGCAATAATAATAGATAATAATAAATCTGAAAAAGAAAAGCAAATGAGTCAAACAATCGAACAAGCTTCAATGCTAAAATCTTCTGTCAGATTTAAAAATATGATTGACGAATATTTATATGAAGTTGAAAAAAGGTTTGTGCCTGAAAACGATTTCAAAATAGATAAATATGTTTTTATGACAAGGGCGGAAATTCAACACCTTTTTTACAGAGAATACAGTAATTTACCACTTTGCAGAAGAGTTGAGGAAATTACGAAGCATCTTAAAAATTCAGTAATGATGCGTAGTGGAGAAATTTTAAAAGATATCGAAGAAGATAGAAATTATAAAGTCGCAAAAATAAAGGCAGAAGAGCCAATTGAAGAAATTAGACTTTCTTTGATTAGAAATGTGTATGGCGATGCTGAAAAGCTTTCAAAGTCAATTATTAGAGATGCCAAAAAGCATGCACTTAATTATTTTGGTGCGAATAAGGTTATGTCACCACTTAAATATTATAAAGAGTTTTTAGATGTTTATTTTGAACAAATTGCAGGTGACAGAATTGATAAAAATCAGATTAAATATATCAAAGAATCTTTTGCTAATGCTCAGAGAAAAGGCAAAATTGAAATGGAAGATTTAGCACCACTTATGTATTTAAAATGTATGATACATGGCATAAAAACCAAATTTGAGCTTAAGCACATTGTTGTCGATGAAGCACAAGATTTTAGCGAATTTCAGTTTTATGTTTTTAAAAAGATTGTAAAAAGCAATTCGATGACCATTCTTGGAGATTTAGCACAAGGAATTTATTATTATCGAGGCACAAGAAATTGGCAAAAAACTATGAGCATTGTCTTTGGTGAAGATTCTGACTTGAAATATTTAACGCTTAAAAAGACTTATAGAACAACAGAAGAAATTATGAACGTTGCTAATAGAGTTATTTCAAACATAACAGATGTGCTTAATTGTGAACTTGGAGAGCCTGTTATGAAGAATGGTGCACCAGTTACAATTAAAAAATTTGAAGATAGAAACGAAATGATAGGGCAGATAAAAAATAGGTTGGAAGAGTTTAAACAAAAAGGCTTTTGCAACATTGCGATTATTGGAAAAACGATTCCTGACTCTTTGAAACTAAAAGAAGAAATTGGCGATGACAGCATACACGTTATTGGTAGTAAAGATGATGAATATAACGGAGGAATTAACATTTGTCCTTCTTATCTTTCAAAAGGTTTGGAATTCGATGCTGTAATTATTACCGATGCAGATGTTAATAATTACACAAAATCCGAAGTAGATACCAAGCTTTTATACGTTTGCATAACTAGAGCTATGAACACTTTAGACATTTATCATATTGATGAATTATCAAAACTTTTAAATTAATGAAAGGAGAATGTTATGGAAG
>CAZTCE010000221.1:0-2312 GCA_964612205.1 uncultured Eubacteriales bacterium
TTTTTAGGACATTTTCAAAAATTAATATATAGGATTTTATCAAAAATTAATCATAGTATAGCAAGAGCTTCATATTTTGGAATTGACATAGCAAGGGAAAATGATTATAATAATGTCAACGAAAATGTAAAGTTGTACGATGATGGTAGAGCAACTATTCAAGGCGAATTAGTGAATAAATTCAAAAACAACTTAACTAAAAAACAATGGAATACATATTTTAAAAAAATTGATAGTGATGGGAAAAAATATAATTTTGGCAACAACGAAAAGAGTGTAATTCCTGTCGGAAACAAACTTGTATTTTCAAATTATATTAATGGAAAACCACAAGTATATGATATTGTTAAGTTAAATTCAAAATTATTAGAAATATATGGAATGACTGTAAAACAATTTAGTGATACATTTATTAATAAGCTTGTTAGGGAGGGATATAATGAAACAGAAATTAGAGAATTTATTAGAAATTTTGGCGAAGAAGCATTGGTCAAAAGAAACGATACTTCAAGCAACATTGTTGCCAACAGGAGCAAAAGAACCAATGAAAATGATAGACAGCTTGATAGAATTAGCAAAAATAGAAATAAGCGAGAAAAATTTCTTCAAGAGAATGGAAAGCTTAACAACAATAATGATGTAGAGAACTCAGAACAGAGTTCTTTTTCTTTGCCTGACAATTTTGTGAAAGACGATTTTGTTGAAAAAGAATTTAATGGTTAAGAAACAGTATTATCAGACTTTACAAAAAGAGAAATTATAGAAAGAGTTGTTGACGACATAGAAAATTATGTGCAGAACAAGGGTAAAATTACGCATGCAGAATTAGATAAATATATTGAACATTTAAATAATAATGCGTCCCGAAATGCAGAATTAGAACGTTATTATAGAGAAGATTCCGTAACAGAAAATTTTAATGCGTGGAAAGAAGCTAAAAAAATATATAAAAATACAATGAAAAGTGCGTTGAAAGAATTGGGGTATGAATACGACAATGAAAAAAACGCATTTGTAAAACATTATGAATTGCCAAAAACAGAAGATGAAGTATGGACAAATGTAGAAGCTAGAATATCATCTGAAATAGAAAAAGATATGAAATGGTTCGTTGACAATAATTTTCAAAATTATGAAAGAGTTGATGGAGAATATGTAGAAGATTATGTTAATAGATTAATAACAGAAATATATACGCCAGCGGAATTAGAGTATATCTATGATAAAGATTTTGGCAATGAAGTGTTTTTTGCAGTAAAAGAAACTCTTGATAACTTTATAGTAGAAAAAGGGTATACTAGTGAGCAGGATACAGGTGAGATTGTACCACATTATGAACCAGATATAAGTTTTTTAGAAAATTCTGATGAAATAAGAATGGAATATGGCAGATTGCCAAGCACAGATTTTGAATTTGCACAATTAGATAAAATAAGAGATGAAATACAAGCTTTGGTATGGGATATAAAAGACACATTGCCAAACAATATTGATATTACTTATGATGAAAGTGGTGCAAGTGCAGACGCAACTTATATAACATTATACAATGAAGATACTGACGAAACATACGAAATAAGAGTAGGCAATCATTTCAAATGGGGTACAAGTGGTGAGGCTGATGAACATATACGTATTTCTGATTTTTCAACAATAACAGAATTAAAAAAGGCTGTAAAAGAAGCAATAGAAAACGGTTTAATTGATTTAGGTGTTGAAAATGTTGACATAATAAAAGAAAGCGATTATAATGGGTACAAAGTTACACGAAAGAATGAGTCTAACAATTATGTATATAAAAGAATAACTGACAAGGATAGAGCAAGGGTAAATTCAGATTATATGCTTAACAAAGCTAAATATGAAGACGATGTAGGTGTAGTTAATTTTGATGATGTTTCGTATGCGTATGAAATTGGTAACGGTAATATAGAAATAATAAGTAAATTTAAGGGTTCACAAAAATTTATAAATAGTGTAGAGGAGGCTTGGAAAAATGGCATTGACAATTTATCAAATGGAAATACTAAGATTATTGAAAGTATTAGGAGTACCAAAAGAGAAAGCAATACCAGCAATGGCGATGGTCGAAGACAAGAAAAGAGCAGAACAAGTGATAGACAAAATATTGGATATGGAAGACAGCAACGAAACGTTAACAGCACAGAAATTAATAAAAATAATGGCAACAATTTAGAGAACTCAGAACAGAGTTCTTTTTCTTTACCTAAAACAGACAAGAGCTGGTCAAACTACTTAAAAGAATATTGGGACTTAATGCCAAACTCAACTAAGACATTTGCTTTGTTATC
>CAZTCE010000222.1:0-2311 GCA_964612205.1 uncultured Eubacteriales bacterium
ATATTAACTTATTCTTTTAATAATTTCTTCTTTATCAACTCCGAGTTTTACAAGTTCTTGAATTTCTTTTTTGATTATTTCAATTTTCTCGTTAATTGAATTATTTAAAATTGTGCTTGTGTCATCAGCAACAAAATTGCCTTTTGTTGATATTGTGACAATTGCACCACGTTTTTCAAGTTCTTCATACGCTTTTTTCACAGTGTTAGGGTTAATTCCTAACGAAGTAGCAAGCTCTCTTATTGAATAAATCTGTTCTTTAGGCTTTAACACACCTAATGAAATTAATCTTTCAAATTGATTCACTATTTGTTCATATATCGGAGTTCTGCTTTGATAATCTAAATTTATCATACTTATCCCCCCTAATCGAACACTTCACAAGAACTTTCAGGCACAGGAGTTTTTGCCTCGATTGTAGCTTCACCAGTTATAACATCATAATAAACATCCGAATACTCAATGTCAAGCTCGCCATTCTCATTCTGCTTGCTTAACAACTTTGAAAGCCCTTCTATATCTTCAGTATAGAAAGCAAATTTATATCCACTTATAAATGCACCTTTTTTGAAATCAGTAATCTCTTTGTTTTCACTATTTACAATGAAATCAATTATAAATTCACTTAAAAATGCATTATATCCGTTAACGTATTTTGAATCGACTTCATCATTTAATAAGTCAACATTATATGTTTTAATTGCACAATAATGTGATTTAACATTTACATTTTTAAGATATCCAACAGCAAATTTGTTATATGCCTTAACAGCCAATTTGAATACATTTTCATCAATTTCAACTGGTACTGTTGAGGTATACAATTTATGATCTTTATAGCTATGAACATAAATCTCTTTTAACGATTCATCTTTTAAGCTCTCATATTCCTCAAATGTGCAATTTGCAAACGCATTAGAAATTGCTTGAATAAACTCGGCTTTTTCCTTCTTTGTAAAACTCATCATATCACTATTGACTTTTACGTTATTTCCTAATAAAGCAGAAGACAAATCAGCATTTGTTTTTGCTAAAACGTCATTCACATTAATGTATAAATTACGTTTATATTTTCTTCCACCATAAGTAGTTAGCTCAATAGTAGACCATGTTTTATCTTCACCCCTCGAAGATGAAACAGAATTTAACACACTCTTTATTAGATCATTATCTTCGATTGTTGCTTTAAAATCATATCTGCTTTCGATTGTAAGTTTACTTATGCTATCAACATTCAAATGAGCCTCATATTCATCATAAATTGCAACGACTGCAACGTATGCACCAAATAAAACTAATACAGACATCACAAGATAAATCAAGTTATCTTTAAATTTGATTTTCTTGTTTGTAATTAAATCATAAACAAAATAATAAACAGTAATTATTGCAAGCAAAATTGCTATAATTCCAAAACTTTCGTAATCAATAACTGTCACCAAAAATACAACAAATGGTGCAAGCGTCAAACCTTTAACTAATAAATGCGTTTTTGAATTTTCAAAAGATTCAGGTGCCGTTTCCATTTTTCTTTTGTTAAACAAATGTAGTCCGATTACAAAATATATAATGCTAAGCACAATCATTTTAAGCATTGATACCAAGCTATATTCATATGAACCGCTAAACATCAAACTTGGTGCGGTATAATTCATCATTCTGTTAAAAGTTATGTTCATATCTCCATAGGTGTTATATAACTCCACATCATCGTTTGCAGTATATCCAGTAACAAAAAACGTTGAAAACGGAATTAAAAATGTTATTAATAAGGTCACAACAATTTGTGTTAAAATATTTCCAGAAACGCTCATTGCTAAATTAGAAATCATAAAAACAAATATGTAGCCAATCGTTTGGAAAATCAAAATATCTAATGCCATGCTTGCAAAAATTGTTGCATCAGTGATAGCACCAAGAAGAATTGTAAGCAAGAAAGTTACAAGTTGCAAAAGGAAAATAAGTGCAATTCCACCAATCGTGTTAGTTATAAAAACTGTTTTCCTGCTAATCGGCATCGAACACATAAAATCAACACTGTTTTTCTTATAAACATATCCAAATAAACACACCGAAAATATAAACGGAATTACATACATTCCACAAATATTTACTAATGAAAGTTCGGCAAATTCCAAAACTTCATCTTGAATCGTGATAATCATAAGGCTTGTAAAAATCGGAACTATTATAAAAAATAATGTAAGTGCCATTTTAGATTTTTTCATGTTTTGCATTAAATATTTAAAATTAAATAATTTGGTTAAACTCATAACCTAGCTCCTCCATCTCATAAATAAATATGTCTTCC
>CAZTCE010000223.1:0-2308 GCA_964612205.1 uncultured Eubacteriales bacterium
GTATGGAGTATGACCTGTTCTATGTTAGCAACGATAACGCTAACAGTGGTGCGGCTACTTATACTATTACTACAACTAAGGCTTAATGAGGAGGTAAAATACAATGGCTGTTAAAGACTTTTTTAATAATCTGAATGGCGGCGCAAGATGGGACGTTGGCGTATCGATAAATCGTTCCAACTCGCTTCCTCTTGACGCTAACTCTGTGTTTGACTCTCTTGAAGCTGCACAGAATTATGCGGCGGGAACTCCTGCTGAAGGCACTCTTGCAAATGCTTACCCTGGTCAGGTACTTGCAGTTGTAACTGATGCCGAAACTATTATTTATTATATTGACGCAAATATGACACTTCAGCCTGTTGGCAACACCAAGGAAGTAATGGCTTATATCGGCGATATCCCTGAGGGTTCTGATGCTACCACTATCATTGAGTATATCAACGCAAAAACTTCTGGTATTGCTACTGATACTGCTCTTAGCGAGTTACAGACAGCGGTCAATAATAAGGTTGACAAGGTAGATGGTAAAGACCTTTCTACCAATGACCTCACTGACGATCTTAAGACAAACTACGATGTCGCTTATGAGCATTCTCAGGTTGATCACGCTCCTGCTGATGCACAGGCTAACATTATTGAGAAGATTAAGGTAAACGGTACGGAGAAGGCTATCACCGATAAAGCAGTTGATATTACTGTCCCTACAAAGGTGTCCGAACTTGATAACGACGATGGGTACTTGACCGCTATTCCTGATGAGTATATTACTGAAGTACAACTCAGTGCGAAGGGTTATCAGACTGCTGCTGATGTTGAAGGCATCGTTGATTCTGCTATTGCAGAAATTAATCATGCTGTATTCCAAAAAGTAGACGAAGTGCCTTCTGTGGAAGAAGCAGAGTCCAACATTCTTTATCTTGTTCAAAGCGGCGACAAGATGGATATCTATGCAAAAATTGGCGAAGAAATGGTTCTGATTGATGATACTGATGCAGATTTGAGCGGTTATGCAAAGACCGAAGATCTTCATGAACACACAAACAAGGCGCTGCTGGATGCTTATGATCAGTCTAATGAAGACATTAAGGACGCCGTAACAAAGAAGCATTCTCATAGTTTTACTGATGAGAATGTCAACGATGCTATTACTAAGAAGCACGAGCACGGTAATAAAGATCTTCTGGATGCCTATACTCAGACAGAGACAGACCTCGCAGATGCTGTTGCTAAGAAGCACACGCATGCCAACGCTGCATTGATTGACGGCATTACTGCCGAGAAGGTTGCTGCTTGGGACGAGGCGGAGAAGAATGTAATTGCTTCTGTTGACGAATCTCAATTTGCTGTTGACGGCGACAGAAAACTTACGCTTCTTGATGTCGCGATGAGTAAGGTTGTCGGTCTTTCTGATGCTCTCGATGGAAAAGCAAGCAAGGGTACGGCTCTTGCCGATTATGGGATTGCTGATGCATACACTAAGGCAGAGACTGAAACTAGATTGCAGGAAGTTCTTGATGGGTTGAGCGATACCTCTGAGACCGCAGCTTCTGTTGCACAGGCGCTTGAAGCATACAAGACATCCAATGACGGTCGTGTTGACACTATTGAGGGCAAACTAAATGGTATTGAGGTCGGAGCTCAGGTTAATGCAATTGAGGGCATTAAGTTTAATGGCACGACTGTTGCTGTTGGCGAAGATAAGATTGCAGACATCGTCTATTCTCTTGCTATTGCTGATGCTGATACTATTGGTGGCGTTAAGTCTTCTGAGGAGGAGAATAAAATTACCGTTGCTGAAGATGGTACTATGGAGCTAAATTCTCTCAATGTTAACAAGCTTGTACAGGACGAAGGATCTGCACTCATTCTGAATGGCGGATCTGCGTCTATTTAATATAAATATTTAATCAAGGGAGATACTTAATTATGGCAGACAAAACACTTAATACAAGGATTAAACTTAAATATGATCTTTATTCTAATTGGTCAACTAACAATCCCGTTCTTCTCGCTGGAGAAGTGGCGTTAGCGTATATTCCTACGGATTCTTCTCTGTCTGTTGGCAATACGTCCGTGAATGGAACAACTCCTCCTCAGGTACTGATTAAGGTTGGTGATGGAACTAATCATTATAACGACCTTAAGTATACTTCTGCTCTTGCGGCAGATGTGCTCACAGCTTGTAAGTCAGAAGCTGCACTTACCACTTTTGTTAATGGCGTTATTGCCGATGCGGGTATCGCTTCTAGCGACGCAATGGAATCACTTGCTGATCGTGTCAATACGGTCGAGGATGATATCACCACCC
>CAZTCE010000224.1:0-2304 GCA_964612205.1 uncultured Eubacteriales bacterium
TTTTGAGGTTACACCGCATTTTCTAAAATACTTCCTTATTCACCCAGAGCATTTGCTTCGTGGCTTTTTTTACTTATCTTGCTTATATGAACCGCAAAAAGATTCTTCTTCCGGAGATCCTTTACGACAGCCTTTACAAGGTGTTATTTGAATACTTTTTAAAGTGCATTCATTTTTTTCCGGTTCGTTAAATGAACAGCTACACACACTACAATATATTTTTTGTGCCATGATATTTCACTCTCCAATTTTAAAAATAAATATGATAGGAATCATATTTTAATAGTATTTTGTGTCGATTTTTGAAAAAATATTTATGGAATTTCTTAGCAATAAAATTGACAAAATTATCAATTAAGATATAATTAAATAAGAGGAAATTGAATAAGGTAGCAATCTCAAATTGGCTAGGAGGTTATTTATGGATAAAAAACAAGGTATAAGCATGATAACTTTGATAATAACAATAATTGTTATTATATTAATTGCTTCAATAACAATTTATAGCGGTTTAAATACGGTTGAAGATGTTAGAATAAAGTCGGCAAAAGATGCAACAAACGCTATTTATTTAGCTTTAATTGCTAATGAATCGATTATTCCATCTGGCGTTGAAAGTGATAAATTTGTTGATGATTATGATAATATTTCTAATAAAGTTTTTACAAATAGAGATTTTGAATTGATGGGGCTTGATTATTCTTCAGAAGATTGCACTGTTGTATTAAATAAATCTTTAAGTGGCGATGGAGTTACATTAATTTATAATTTCACATACACAGATAATTCAGGTCATACCTATGATAACCTAATTTACCAAGGTTATAAAAATATTTCAAATTTAAATTTAAGCGTGGAATTTGATAATCAAAGAGGTGTGAACAGACCTGTGTTTTCTAGTGGTGAGTTGAAACCAATATACTATAGCGGCGATACGAAATTATATGTAGATAACGTATATTCTGAAAATTGGTATGATTATAGTGAAGGCGTTTCAAAATTTGCTTTAGCAGAAACTAGTGATGGAAAAGTTTTTGCTTGGATTCCAAGATTTGCATTTAAAATTCAAAAATTTTATGATGGACAAGCATATAAAAATGTTCCAAAAACTGCGATAGATATAGTGTTTTTACGCACAAACACAAACTATATGCCAAACAATGAAGTAATGCAAAATGGCTATGCAGTTCATCCTGCTTTTTCAAGTGGTGAATCCGGTTTTTGGGTAATGTTGGAGCATGGAAATAATGTGCAAAACATTGACGAAGCAATTGCAGAAGCGCAATTGACTGAAGTCGCATCGAGCCATTTAATGAAAAATTCTGAATATTCAGCAGTTATTTTTCTTTCAATATATTTAAACAATAATCAGATTGTTTTTGATGATTCAGAATATGTTGCAGGCGTTTTTAATGATGACATAGAAAATTTTGATGTATATTCTTTATCAATCGACGATGAAAACTATGTTGGCAATCTTCAAGGACATGCACTTCTTGATACACCATGGAATTACAAAATAACTGCACCGTCTTTGCCAACTTCAACAAAAAGATATCTTATTAGAAAAGTTGAGGAAGCAGGGGAGTTTTATTATCAAGCATCTAATGGTAGTGATGAAGCTTGTTATAGAACTGTCATTTCTAAATAAATGTATAAGAATTAAAATATCCTCATAAAGTTATATGGGGGTATTTTTATGGGCGTTTTTGGATTATCGATGATTGGAATCGGCGTGGCAATGGATGCATTTGCGGTTGCTATTGGGAAAGGTCTTACGATGCAAGAGAAAAACTTAAAAAATGCAGTTGTCGTTGCAACGTATTTTGGTGTTTTTCAATCTATCATGCCAACTCTTGGATTTCTTTCAGGAGTAGGGCTTGGGAATATAGTTAATAAATTCAACGGATTAATAACTTTTGTTTTGCTTGTTTTAGTTGGCAGAAATATGATAAAAGAAGCATTCGAACCCAAAGAAGAATTAAATGATAATCTTTCTTTTTGCTCAATGATTTTGCTTGCGATAGCGACAAGTATTGATGCCTTTGCTGTTGGAATTACATTCGTTTTCATAGAAACCAATATAACACTTGCAATTGCTTTGATGGGAATTATAACGTTTGTTTTATCTTTTATTGGTGTAAAATTAGGTAATATGTTTAGCGATAGATTTGAAAAACGTGCAAAAATTTTAGGTGGAATAATACTGATTTCAATTGGAATCAAATCGCTATTTTAAATAAATTTAAAAATTGTATTGAATAATGATTTTTGTAAGTTTATACTATAAATACGGTTTTACGA
>CAZTCE010000225.1:0-2295 GCA_964612205.1 uncultured Eubacteriales bacterium
TGGAACACATATTTAAAATAAAAAAGAGGAGGATGTTTTTAATGAAAAAAGGTTTAATTTGGGCGGTTGCTACAATACTTGTAATCGCAGTAGTAGGTGTAGGTGTGTATTTCTTAATGCCAAAGGAAGCTGGTTCTACTTTGAAAATTGAGAGTGCAGAAGATTTAAAAGCTATGATTAATAGTGTTTATGAAGGTGTAACAGTAGAATTACCAGGTCCAGAAACAGAAATTATTGATGCAACTGATGCTGATATGGTAACAAATTTTACAGGCTTAACTTCAAATGAAAACGTTGAATTTTTAGCAGTTTCAATGCCAATGATTAGTTCACAAGCTTATCAAGTTACAGCTGTAAAAGCTAAAGCTGGTAGTGATGTTGAGGCTATGAAACAAGAAATGTTAGATAATTTGAATATGCATAAATGGGTTTGTGTTACTGCTGATAAGCTTTATATAACAAACTGTGGAGATGTAATTTTCTTTGTAATGGCTGATACAGAATGGGCTGATCCTGTTTATGATGCATTTAAAGCATATGCTGAAAATAACATTGGAAAAGAATTATCAAAGACTGAAGAAGAAGATGACGCTGATTTTGAACTTCCACCAGAAATTTTAATAAATCCTGTTGATGATGGAAATATTGATGAACCTGCTACTATGCCAGATGCTTTTGTTGAACCACTTGTATCGGGTGAAGACTTGAACGAAGATTTAAATGAAAATTCAGGTGAAATCCTATAAAGTAACATAGTAATTAAATGAAGCTTCCAATTCCTTTGGGAGCTTCATTTTTAGAAAATAACTTATAATAATCAGGAGGGGGAAAATGTTATTTACAAGTGTTAGTTTTCTATATTATTTTTTACCAGTTGTTTTAATATTATATTTTGCTTTACCAAAAAAATGTAAAAATACAATATTGTTTATTGCTTCGCTATTTTTCTATTTTTATGGCGAGCCTAAATATATAATTTTAATGCTTGCTGAAATATTAATTGCTTACATTGGTGGACTTTTAATTAATAAATTTAAAAATTCTGACAAACAAGATTCAGACAAAATTGCTAAGATAATTTGCATCGTTACTGTTGCAATCCACATTTTATTGCTTTGTATATTTAAGTATACTGATTTTTTAATAAGTAATGTAAATAGTATTTTTGGTGCAAATTTGCAACTTTTAAGGATTGCACTTCCGATAGGAATATCTTTTTATACATTCCAAATTCTTAGCTATGTAATTGATGTTTATAAAGGAAAAGTTAAAGTGCAAAAGAATTTCTTAAGACTTGCAACGTATGTTATGCTATTTCCACAATTAATTGCTGGACCAATAGTTAGATATGAAACAGTTGAAGAAGAATTGAGCAATAGAAAGACAACTTTAGAAGATTTTGCTTATGGCGTTAGAAGATTTGTTATTGGTTTAGGAAAAAAAGTTTTAATAGCCAATATGCTTGGAGAACTTTGTGAAAAATTTAATGCGACTGGTGAAAAAAGTGTGTTGTTTTATTGGATGTTTGCAATAAGTTACATGTTACAACTTTATTTTGATTTTTCTGCTTATTCTGATATGGCAATTGGTCTTGGAAGAATATTTGGATTCCATTTCTTGGAAAATTTCAATTATCCTTATATATCAAAAAGTATAACAGAGTTTTGGAGAAGATGGCATATTTCACTTAGTTCATGGTTTAGAGATTATGTGTATATTCCTCTAGGCGGTAATAGAAAAGGAATGAAAAAACAAATAAGAAATATTTTTGTTGTTTGGCTGCTAACGGGAATTTGGCACGGTGCGAGTTGGAATTTTATTGCTTGGGGATTGATGTTTGGAGTCTTACTTATTATTGAAAAATTTTTCTTGGCAAAAAAACTAGAAAAGCTTCCGTCTATTTTCCAAAGAATATATGTATTATTTATTGTTATGATAAGCTTCGTAATATTTAATGCGTCAAATATGGGAGATACAATTAGAAATATTGGTGGTTTATTTGGAATAAATGTTGCAACCTTGTCTAATAAATATACAATATACTGTTTGAAGAATTATATAGTAACAATATTAATTGCAATTATTGGTGCAACACCATTACTTAAAAATTTAATTGATAGACTAAGAAAAAATGCGGTTGTAAATAAGATAATAAACATATTAGAACCTGTTTTTGTTGTGGCTATATTATTTATAGTAACTGCGTATTTGGTAGATAATTCTTACAATCCATTTTTATATTTTAGATTTTAAGTGAGGTGAAAAAGATGACTGATAAAGTTAAAAATATTAGTA
>CAZTCE010000226.1:0-2284 GCA_964612205.1 uncultured Eubacteriales bacterium
GAATTAGACAAATTGAAGCTAAAGCACTTAGAAAATTACGTCATCCAAGCAGAAGTAAAAAATTGAAAGATTACATCTGATAGGAAAATTTTTACATTTGACAATTGAAACTTATATTAATATAATGTTGTTATTCAAAGTTGTTAACGGAGGGAATAATATATATGAAAATAGTGTGGAAAATTCTTTTAGTTTTAATAATAATCGTTCCAATTTTTATGTGTTGGAAGACTTTGCAAACAGTGTGGGAAGAGCCTGATGAACCGGTTGTTTCTGATTCTGGTGATGATTTCTCAGATTCACAGTTGTTTTCTGGTGATTTAGAAGATGTTAAAAATAAGATAGATGATGAAGCTAATAAAATTACAGCAAGTAATTTAGGTGATGGAGTTGTTTATGACATTACTGGAACTAGTCCAATAAGCAAAGTTTATGAAAATGCAGAAGTTTCAATTAGTCTTGCTAACGTATATGAAAATCATGATGAAACATCTACCGTTCTTGGAAAACTTGAAAAAGGTTCTTTAATAACAATTCAAAGTTATGATAATGGTTGGTCTACTGTTACTAACTACACCTTATCTGGTTGGATGAAAACAGAAAATATCAAGTTGCCATCAACAGACAATAATATGACTCTTGAAAAACCTGTTGAAGAAGGAAGTAAGGGCACAGTTAAAGTTAGTGATGGCTTAAGAGTTAGGGAGTCTAACAATACATCTGCTAAAGTTTTAACTTCACTTACAAATGGTCAAGAAGTTGAAATACTTGAAACAAGCAACGGTTGGTACAAAGTAAAAGCTAACGGTGTTACTGGTTGGGTTTCTAGTGATTACGTTGTAATAAATAAATAATTATGGGGGTTATCATGCTACTATTTTTATTAATTGCAAGCATGATAGGAATTATAGAAGGGCTACACATAGGTTTTAATCTATGTGTGGCTCTTTATTTTTTCTTTATCATACTTGGATTTGTTTTAAAATTTGACAAAGCAAAATATTTTATTTTAATAATATGCAGTTTGATTTTTTGTATATACACAAAAGTTCAGATTAATAAATTTGACACTAAATATATTGAAGGTGAAATTTCAGATTGTTTTGAGATAATTTCATATAGAGAAGTTACTCAAACTTATGATAAGTACATTGCAAAAAATTCAAAAGGAAATAAGTTTTTAATTTATTTACCGCCGGGCAAAGAAATAAAAAAAGGTACTTCTATTAATTTATCTGGCGAGTTTGCATTGCCTGATGTGGCTCGAAACGAAGGCGGTTTTAATTATAGGAGATATTTAAATTCGCAAAAAATATTTGGAAGTATTTTTGCTTCATATTATGTGATAACTGACATTCCTAATTTTAATTTCTTTTATTTTATTCAAGAAGACATTTATGAAACAATGTCAAGACTATTGCCTAAAAACGAGATGGGGCTTACTCTTGGTATGATGATAGGTGAAACAAAAGATATATCAGAAAATATAATTGAAAATTTTAAAAACACAGGGATAACTCATTTGGTGGCTGTTTCGGGTTCAAATGTTGTTTATGTTATGACTTTAGTGCAATTTGTTTTTAATAAACTAATTGGCAAACGTGCATCTAGTTTTGTTTCCATATTTTTTATATTAATTTTTACATTTGTTTCAGGAGCTTCGGCATCTGTTGTTCGAGCTGCTATAATGGTTATAATGACTCTTATTGCCAATATTTTTTATTTGAAATCTGACACAATAAATAACATTGCTTTTTCGGCTTTGATTTTAATTTTACTAAATCCTTTAATAATATATGATGTTGGATTTGTTCTATCATTTGGTGGAACATTAGGAATCGTTCTTTTATCAAAAGATTTCACAAGAATATTTCAAAATGTTCTAAATAAATTTTGGGGTTATATGAAAATTAAAAGTGCGAAAGAAAATAGCTTTTTTGATTCGTTGATAGAAACACTTGCAGTGACTTGTAGTGCACAGCTGATTTTGACACCAATAATGTTATATTATTTTAACACTTTCTCATTGCTATCTATAATTACTAATTTGCTTGTTGTGCCATTTTCGGGATTTATAACAATTTTAGGTTTTGCAGTATACTTAATTTCTAAGGTTTCATTTTTTATAGCTGACTTTTTTAGCAAATCATTATATGTTTTAGCTTCTTTTACAATCTGGGTCGCAGAACTATTTTCCAAAATACCATATTCAAATTTGAAAATTATTACGCCTAATTTTTTAGAGATAGTCATATTTTATTTTTCGATTTTTACGATATTTAAA
>CAZTCE010000227.1:0-2252 GCA_964612205.1 uncultured Eubacteriales bacterium
GTTTGCGTGGGACTCATTAGAAATGGTCAGTGTTTATGATGACCGAGAAACCGAAGAGCTGTTCTCCAAATACTTTAACGAGGACGGCATTGTACAAGTTGAAAACAAATCTATTTCAGAATTATAAATATGAGAATTAAAGGGGATTTTATAAAATGACAAAAAAAGAACTCATTGCTATGATTGCAAAAAAGGGCTATACAAAAAAGGACGCTGAAACAATCCTGACTGATGTTTGTGACACTATTATCGATGCCGTCGCACACGGCGAGAAGGTTCTGATCAGCGGCTTTGGTGTTTTCCATTCTATCTACAGACGTCCCGCTACAGTAATGAATGCACTGACTAAACAGCACGTTCCTGTTCCTGGTGTCAATGTACCGACCTTCAGATCCGGAAAGGTCTTCAAGGACAGTGTTCGAGTCGGAGAACTGACGGAGACGATTTCCGGCAAGAAGGTCTCGGAAGAAGGTCAGGACGAGTGATGACTAATGCCCAAACAAAGCAAAATCGCAAGCACTCGTCCACCTAAAACAAAGCCCACACCGCAGACAGAGCCATATCGATGTGTGCGGTGCGAAAAAGAATTCAAGTACCAGACACGTAATTTTCCAACATCGCAAAGCGCTCTGTATGTCGGAAACAATCGTTTTCTTCCGTGGTGTACCAAATGCATCACCGAACTCTATCAGCACTATGAGGATCTGATTGGGCCGAAAGATGCCATTCGACGTCTCTGTATGAAGTTCGACGTATACTGGAACGAAGAAATTTACGACTTCGTTGCAGGCGCCGAGCGTAACAGGATGCTGGCGTACATCGGCAGAGCTAACAGTATCAAATATTTTAATATGACTTACGATGATACGTTAGACGAGGAACTTGCCGCAGACCAGGAACGACAGGCGGTCAAAGTGATTAACGACATTCGAGGTACTACCGAGGACGATGCGCCAGCAGAGGTTCAAGACCCGGTCTACGCCGATCTAGAATACACATTTGATGAGCATGGAAATTTAACAGAATTGTCGATTCCGGAAGATGTAATCGCGTTCTGGGGCCCTGGACTTACGCCAGAAATGTACGCCGATCTAGAGACCAGGCTCCGCTATTGGCGAAAGAAATATCCAGACGGGTATGAGTTCGATGCTGGCGAAGAAGCTTTGATTAGGCAGATTTGCAACCTTGAAGTTGACATCAACCGAGCCAGAGCAAAGGGGCAATCTGTCGACAAGACCATCAATGCATTAAACAATCTGCTCGGAAGCGCCAATATAAAACCTGCACAGAAAAAAGAGACCGAAGGGGCATACGTTCCCTTCGGTCTCGAGATTCTTAAATGGGAAAATGATGATCCAATCCCAGACCCGGATCCGGAATTTGAAGACGTAGATGGAATGCACAAGAACGTGACAGCATGGTTTGTCGGGCACTTGGCAAAGATGGTCGGCTACAAAAACTCCTATGTTGAAGAGTACGAAGAAGAGATGAAAAAGTACACTTTGGAGAAACCGTCCTTTGAAGATGAGGACGAACCGGACGAAGGAGCCGATGTGTTTACAGATGGTGATCTCAATGGCAGCTAAGCGAACTCATGCAGAGGCCGTTGCTAGAGCGGCGTCATATTATCGTGCCAACCCACATCGTTTTGTGAAAGATTTTTTGCATATCGACTTAAAGTGGTTTCAGAAATTTTTAATTTATGCCATGAACAATTTCTCGATGTTTTCGTTTATCGGGTCGCGTGGTCTTGGCAAATCGTTCCTAATTGCAATTTACTGCTGTGTCAGATGTGTACTTTATCCTGGCACTCAGATTTGCATAGCTTCTGGCACCAGAGGACAGGCGCAAGTTGTGCTTGAAAAAATTAAGACACAGCTATTGCCAAGGTCTCCAGAGCTTAGAGAAGAGCTTGATGGAGATATCAAAATTGGCTCGAACGAATCCATCGCACAATTTAAGAACACCTCTTTTATCAAGGTCGTTACTTCTGGTGACTCTGCCAGAGGTAATCGAGCCAATGTTCTTGTGCTTGACGAGGCCAGAATGATCGACAAGGAAACTATCGACACAGTTCTGTCAAAGTTTCTGACAACGAGCCGACAGCCAGGGTATCTGTCAAATCCAAAGTACGCTCATTTGAAGTCGAGGGAAAACAACCGTCAAGTTTATTTGTCCAGCGCATTCTACAAGGACCATTGGTTCTATAAGCGGGTTCGTTCCTTCGCACTTAATATGCTACACCCAGAAAG
>CAZTCE010000228.1:0-2245 GCA_964612205.1 uncultured Eubacteriales bacterium
ATCAAATATATTATATCTTTTTAAAACCAAGAAATAATTTAAGTAAAGTTTTGATTGTAACTCTTAATACACGCAAATTGCAATTGTTTTTTAAAAAAGATGCTATTTTCAAACAAATAGCATCCTAAACCCTCATTTACTTTTAAATTAATTTTTTGCTTTCTTTTTCCATTTAAATAATGTTGTAAATGGTTTAACAACTGCATCATAAACTTTTTCTTTGAATGTCTTTCTAAGAGCAAGTGCCATTTCAGCATCTTCGCCATCAAAAGCTTCAACAGTAGCATATTTTTCGTCATATTCTGCTTGCAATCTTTCATAAGCAGGCATAATTTCTTTTTTAATATATTCAAGTGCTCCAGCTTTACTTGTTGTTCTTTCTAAATCTATTGTAATGTGAACACTATTTTCTAAATTACTAATTTTAGACCTTATCGCTTTTTCTGCTTTTATATATTCTTCACTATCAGGTACGCATGTTGCGATGTTTTCTAAATATTCTCTCATTGGACATAACTCTTCGCATGAAAGCTCTGTTTCGTACTCTGTCAAAGGATTAGCAGCCATTGCTGATATATAAATTGTAGATAGTGTTCTACTTAATTCTAAATTTTTAGTAGCCTGAACATTTAGTTCTGCTATTTTAGCTTTGCCTTCAATAAGTTGATTATCCACATCATCTTTTAAAGCTTTAATTTTTTCAAGTAATTCTACAGGAAAAGCTTCAGTTGTATCGCAAGTCTTTGCATAGTCAGTAATGCTAGAGATTAATGATTTGAAACTATCATCTTCTTCCCACAAAATCAACGACTTTTTGCTATTTGGATTAATCATCTTTTCAAGTTTTTCAAGCTTTTGAACTTGTTTTTGCAATTCAATTACTTTCACATCAATTGTATTTGTATCCATATAATCAACGCTTAAAACTAATAGTTTCAAGCTCCCTCCTTCTTTTCATTTGTAATCTACTATAATGATTATACCGTTTTGAAAGAGGTTTTACAATTACATTATTATTAAGTTTGTGTTACAAAAATGTTACGGAAGCAAGGTTTTCCAAGAATATCTATTTTTGATTATTAATTATTTGATAATATTCTTTTTATTTCTTCGTGCCTTTTTACTTTATTAGTTGTTGTTTTTATTAACGGTTCGTCCGTTAAAATTATGTCACGAATATATTTATATGTAGGCATTTTCTTGTTTACTTCTTTAATTTTGTTCATATAAAACTCATGTAATTCATCATCTTGCATAATGCCTACTTCTTGAACTAGTTCATCTTTGTTGTATACGATTTTTGCACGAATTTCGACATCTCCATCTTCTAAAGTAACACCGTAAACAATAGATTCTGTTACGCAAGGTAAAAGATTTATCAAACTTTCAATCTCATCTGGAAATACATTTTTTCCATTTTTTAATACAATAACATCTTTTTTACGACCAGTAATAAATAAATATCCATCCGCATCAATTCTACCTAAGTCACCAGTTCTGAACCAACCATGTTCCAAAACTCTATTTGTAGCTTCTTTATCATTATAATATCCCATCATAACATATGGTGCTTTTACCATAATTTCACCAATTCCATCACTATCAGGCTCATCAATTTTAACTTCAGCTTTTTTCATTGGTACACCAACAGAACCATTTCGTGTGTGGTCAAGTTTTTCAACAGCAACAACGGGAGAAGTTTCTGTTAAGCCATATCCTTGATATAAAGTAAAACCAAAATCGTTATATCCTTTTGCTACTTCAGGATTTATAGCTGCAGCACCGCTAACCATTAAACGCATTTTCCCGCCAAGTGCTTCATGCATCGTTTTGAATAATTGTTTACGCATATCCACACCAACTTTTAAAAGTGCTTCGCTCGCCTTTAAAGCAACCTTTACTTGAGTTTCCTTTTTAGATTTTTCAATTTGTTTCCAAAGTTTTTTGTATATGTTTTCATATAGCAATGGTACACTAATCATTGCAGTAATTCCAAAATCTGTCATGTTAGGAACTAAATGCCTTAGCCCTTCACAAAAAGCAATTTTTGCACCGCAAGCAACAGGATATAAAAATCCAGCTGTACATTCAAATGTGTGATGTGCAGGAAGAAACGAAAGTAAAGTATCGTCTTTCGTAACGTCTAATGCATCTGAAATAGCTTCGATGTTACTGCATATATTTCTATGTGACAACATTACACATTTGGATGCAGACGTTGTGCCAGAAGTGAAAAGCATAAATT
>CAZTCE010000229.1:0-2239 GCA_964612205.1 uncultured Eubacteriales bacterium
GTAACCGTTGTACTGCAACGATTACAACTTTTAACTGTCAAACTCAGGATTATATATTAGATTATATTGCTAATAAAAGAAAAAAACAACCTCAAAAATTAAATTCATGTTTGTTTCACAATTACTCGTCGTTATTAATATTTCTCCTGTTTCTTCATCCTTATCTATTACTCTCCAATATACTTTCTTGCCATTTTCATCCATTCCTTCTCCTGAAGCAATGTTCGTTCCTATGTAATTTGCATAATCACCTATTTTTATACCTGCTAAAAGTGCCTTTAATTCAACTCATTTGTGAAAACAAAAATTTAACAATTAGAAGTATGTCTTAATGGAGTTAGAATTTCTCAGCGAACATTTTCTACAAAGGCTAAATTTTATATGCGACGGGAGATTTATCGACCCGGGAGCATGTAAAATTGTGCCTTTGTTAAAATGAAAGAGCATAGAAATTCTTACGAACATTAATCCATACGCATAATTGATAAATTTTTGTTGCAACAAGCTGATTGATTACTTGCAACAAGCTATGCATTTCGCAAATATACAACCTATCTAGGTGGTATATTGGCTATTACCCAAATTCAACTCATTTGTGAAAACAAAAATTATAATTTTTAGCAATATAAATTTCAGAAAAGTGCTAGAACGCAAAAAGACTAGGTCTGACGCACGCTACATAACAATGTAACATAACGCCAAACCTAGCCTATTAAAGCCCTCTATTAAAATTTGAGAAAGAAAAAACTCACCGCAAAACTCTATTTTAATATTTTTCAAAAAACTATCCGTGTGTGTACACCCCCAAGAGTTTGCTGGTTCTTCATCATTTGTTTTCTCCTCCTTAAACAAAACTTTCCAAAAAATGCCACGAAACACTTAATATATCTATGCTATGTTACAAACAATAACCTAATGCATGCTACTCTTGCTCATCTTCATTTTCCCATTCACTATTCGCCAGTATTATCTTCCCAATATGCCAATACATAAATATCTATTCTTTATTTACCACTTGCATGGCTTTATATTGTGATTTGAAAATTTCATTTTTTATTTCTAAAAGAATTTCTCTATATTCATTTTCATTTATAATCTCTTTTGACATATATTCCTTCTTTCATCAAATTATGCAAGAATCTCTTGCACAATTTATTATTTATAATTTTAATACTTTCGCTTTTTCGAATATATTCAGCATTCTGCCTATTCTGTATTTTTTTATTAATTTTAAACTTTTTTAATTTCGCCTACAGCCTGTATTTTACCACTATTTGAGCATAAAAACAAGAGGAGATGTAAAACTCTCCTCCTCATATTCTAAATAGCTATAGTATTTAAAAACTGTTTTGTTTCTATGTGCGTTGCACAAGCGGACAAGAAGCCCACTCACACACCCCTTATTTTAGTTTCCAAACATTATATTCCTCTGTGCCTTCTCCCACTTCACTGCCTTTTTCTAAGAGCTTAGAGCTTAGAGAAACTACAGGGCGCACCGCGCCGGAGAAATTATTCACGCCGCCGTCCGAGTAGACAACAAAGAGGCACACTCCACACCGCCGAACAACATTGCTCGCAGCGAACATGTACACACCGAAACTCGCCTGATTCTCTGACGCCCCAACACCCTCAGACGCCAGCCAGTTTCCAGCAAGTTGCTCGCCTCCTATTATATTTAATACTTCGCCTGGTAGAACATATGCGTAAAGATCTCTTGATACTAACACTGGCTCACATGTAACTTGTTCTGTTCCTTCTATTGGTGTGTCAGTAGATCTCGCCATTGCTCGCGACTCTACTCCTCCTTCACTTGTTTCTACTCTATATATTGGCTTCTTAGCCTCTTCAAATGTTTCTACAATATGCGTTTCTCCGTTTTCATCATCGTAACTTAAAAACTTTCCGTCATAGCTCAATTTCACTCCATGATATGTTATCTTCTTTCCATCTTTTGTTGTTACTTCTACATCTTTTACTAAATCTTCTGATGTGTTTTCAGCATAATATGCATATCTTCCATATGCACCTTCTCCGTGATATAATTTTGCTAATTCATCTAAATCATCTAGTGGTAAATTTTCTATTGAGTAGGCCACATTTTCCCCCGTGATTGGATATCTTCTACATAGTTTATCCAAATCTTCTATTGTCATACTTCTTACACTCGTTGCACCAGTAGCTGTATAATTATCTTTACAATATTTATTTAATTTTGAATTTTCTCCTTTAGTCGCTATAT
>CAZTCE010000230.1:0-2234 GCA_964612205.1 uncultured Eubacteriales bacterium
TTTCCTACTAATTGTATTGAGTTCATTTTTAATTCTCCTTTTTTGTTTTTAAGTTATAAATTTTACAAATTGTCTTGTCAATAATTACGCCGTTATTAAAGTGATATTTGTCGAAAAATTCTCGTTGTCCTATTGTATGGCACTCGGTATGGTGTTCCCGGCATAAACTTATTGCTTCTTTGCCTAAATGATTGATTTCCGTTCTATCGTTGCCCATACCTACAACCGAACCCTCTAAGTGGTGTAAATCTGCTTTCTTACCACAAACGGCACATTTCTTGTTTATTAAACACTTATATACATAGTGGTCTATATCGTCAACATAATCAAGCAACGGAAATTTAGTCGGCACGTCATTGTCAAGTATAAAAGTTATTAAAAACCGTTGAAATTCGGCTACAAGGCTCATTGGCGCGTTAGATAGGCTAAATATCTTGTCGGCAAGTGTATCTACCTTATCCGCCCAAAATTCTAACTTAAAATACTCTTTTATCTCTTGCGTTGAACTACCGCTCCACTCTGCTATTGCGTTGATTAAAGAATAGCAACATCGTCTTTGTTTATCCGATAAACTTCGACTATCAATATACTCGACATAGCACTCTTTATTTCCTTGCTTAATAAATTTAAAAATGTCAATAGGCGCTTCAATTATTGCCGTGCCGTCCTCTCTAACGTCAATTATCTTGCCTTTCTGCATTTTTCGCCCTTTCTGCTAATTCCATTGCGCACGCTTCGGCAAGTCTTGGCAGTTTAGTATAATCTTTCATTGCAAGTAATTGTTCGTTAGTCATTGTTGCTACTATATATTCCTTGCCATTTGACGTAAATCCCATTTGCCTTGCTTCTTCAAGAGTTAATGGCTTTGGCTCTTCTTGCTTAAACGGTGTTTCTTTTTTAGGCTCTTGCACCTTTTCATTTTCCGTATATTTGCTTTTATCGTTAACAAAATAAACGTCTGCGCCTATCCCTAAATATTTACAAGCCACACCGAACGCGTCGGTTATAGCCATTTTGAAAGCTTCGTCAGAGGATTTATAATAGTCTTTACTCTTAACATAAGTGCTTAATTTATTGCCCCCTGTTGCTGTAAAGGGTTCGCCCCATTCGCCGTCAATCTTAACTTTCATTTCTATTTCGGCAAATGCCATAATTTCATTTGTATTCTCATCGTGATACGTCCACGTTCTTAATACTCTCGTAGTCCAACCGTGTCCTACCACCCCAAATTGCTCCGTAAGGCACTTTATGCGCCACATTGAGTTAATATCCGTACCTTTAAAGTTGCCGTTATCGAAAGGCTTTAATGCTTCTTTCGGTACGCTGCGATATTTGTTATAAATTTCTAAGTTTTCCATATATCACGTTATCTCCTTACTTTATTTGAATATTGCTTTTTTCTACTATTTGGCAACCGTCAATTATACCACCATTTTTGATATATTCGGTTATTGCAATTTTGTCAGGCTCGGTTTTTACCTTTAAGAACAAGTTAGGCAATTCAGCTCCGTCTGCTATCTCTAACGCTTTTGATTTTCTAAACGATATGTTGACCTCTAAACTTTCATATTTTGAAATGTCATTATTTTGCATAAAGCATTTGAGCGCGTTTTTAAGCCATTCTTGCCGTTTTTTCTTTCGGTCGCATATTTCTTTAAGACGCTTTATTTCGTTGCCATAATCGGCGATTTCGCCGTCTAATTCACGAATTATCACACCGTAGCCTTTTATCTTTTCGTCTTTTGCTACTTCGAGGTTTTCAAGCGTTTGTAAATCTTCTTCCGTCAACTCGCCGTCTTGCTCCATAACCTTATTCCAAAATTCTCTTATCTTATAATCAATCTCATACAGTTTCATCAAATCACCTCGTTTTCAATAACATTAAGTATTTTTCTAATGGTTGTTCTATTCGCCTTTTTCTTGCCATTTTCTAAATACCACAACGTGGTTTCTGTTATTCCACATTTTTTTGACATTTCTTTCATAGATAGATTATTTCTAACTCTATAATCTACTATCAAATCTACCAATTCTTTGTTTTCCATTTTTTCTCCTTTCTTTTTGTGTTATAATTAAATTGTTTTTCTTTTCGCTCTATCTCACTAATTTGTCTTTTCCGTTTTGCATAATTCAAGTAAGGTTCACAATTACTATGACAAGTAATAGTTCTTTTATTGCAATCTTTACAAGGGCAAATCATCAATCCCACCCCCCACAACCACAATAATATGAAT
>CAZTCE010000231.1:0-2223 GCA_964612205.1 uncultured Eubacteriales bacterium
ACGTCATATTGTATAATTTTATTATGAGTAATTTTACTAATAAAGGAGGTAAAATAATGGATGTATGGACATGGTGGCTAATACTTGCTGGCTTCTGCTTTATTCTTGAAATTGCAACTGAAGGCTTTTTAATCTGCTGGTTTGGTTTTGGTGCACTTTGTGCAATGGGCGTTAGCTTTATTAGCGACAATTTTATTGTTCAACTCGTAACATTCGCTGTTGTTTCAACAATTTTAGTTTTGGCAACAAGAAAAATTACCAAAAAAGTTGAACCCAAAACAGCAGTTACAAACGTCTACACCATCATTGGTAAAAAAGCCGTTGTTTCAGTTCCAATAGACAACGCAAAAAGTCAAGGTCAAATCAAAATCGATGGAGATATTTGGTCTGCCAAAAATGAAGACGATGACGAAATACTTCCGGAAAATACAAAAGTAGAAATACTAAGTATTGAAGGTGTAAAAGCCATTGTTAAAAAAATTAATTAGGAGGATTTAAAAATGGGACTTTTTATCGTAATATTAATGATTATAATTTTGATAGTTGCCATTAAATCTATCAAAATCGTTAATCAATCTGAAGTTGTAATTGTTGAAAGACTAGGTAGATATTTAAGAACTGCAACTGCTGGTTTGAATTTCTTTAATCCGTTAACAGACCGTGCTCGTGTTACTGTTAGCTTAAAAGAACAAACTATGGACGTTCAACCACAAAATGTTATCACAAAAGATAACGTTACAATCAGAATCGATACAGTCGTTTTCTTTCAAATCACAGATGCAAAAAAAGCCGTATATGAAATTGAAAATTTACAAAACGGTATCAGATACTTAACAACTACTACAATTCGTGATGTTGTTGGTAAAATGGATTTGGATAGCACATTTAGTTCTAGAGAGCAAATCAATATCCAACTTCGTCAAATTCTTGATGAAGCAACAGACAAATGGGGTTGTAAAATCAATCGTGTAGAAATTAAAGACATAGACCCACCAAAAGATATTAGAGATGCGATGGAAAAACAAATGAATGCTGAAAGAACAAAAAGAGCATTAATCCTTCAAGCAGAAGGTGAAAAACAATCTGCAATAACAATTGCTGAAGGTCAAAAAGAAGCTAGAATTCTTGATGCTGATGCTGATAGAGAAGCAGAAATCAGAAGAGCCGAAGGTGTTAGACAATCAACAATCCTTCAAGCAGAAGGTGAAGCCGAAGCTATCGAAAGAATTGCAATAGCTAAAGCTAAAGAAGTTGAGTATGTATACAATGCAATAAAAGCTTCAAATCCAGATGACAAACTTGTTGCTATCAAGACTCTTGAATCTCTTGAGAAAATTGCTAATGGCAGTGCAAACAAAGTGTTTATCCCATTCGATGCAACAAACACACTTGCTTCACTTGGCACTCTAAAAGAAATTACAAAAGAATAATTCAATCTAAAAGCACACTTTTTTTGGTGTGCTCTTATTTTTCTATTTATGAGCCAAAATCCTCAAGTAACCCTGATAACTCATCTTTACCATACACTAAAATTCCATTTTTTAAATTAGCAATATCACCAGACGGCAAAGTACTTATATCAATGTCTGTAATCTCTTTCAAATTCATATCATTTTCTGTAACATCTTCATAAATAGCCAAAAATCCATTTTTATCTTTCAAAACAAAATGGTCATTGCAATTAGCAACAATTTCTCTGTATAATGAAACACTTTTTGTGCTAAAAGACTTTATTTCCCAATTTTCATATTTAGCCTGTACCTCTTCTTCCGTCATATTTATAAGATCACTAGGAATATCAATAGTTTCAATTGACGTATGACCACAACGTGTAAACTTTTTTTCAATTACCATTTTAGCATAAGGCGAAAGCTTTACCTCATCCACAACTGTTTCAATAATATTTTTATCAACGCTATTTTCCTCTTGAACATTTCTTATAACAACATCTTGGATTGGAATAATTTTATCATTTCCATTATTCTCCTCCACCTCATTAACATTATTTATAGGCTGTTCATTTAAAATTGCTAAATAACTTCCCAAAGAAATTCCAAACACAAATAAAGCACTTGTTAAAAAATATCTTGCAAACTTTGGCATCAAACATACCTCCTTTATACTTGATATTTTTAACAAAATTTCTAAAAACATACATAAAAATTGATTTAATTGAAATATTTTCAAACATATCATATTCACCAAACTATATCAATTATGAGC
>CAZTCE010000232.1:0-2214 GCA_964612205.1 uncultured Eubacteriales bacterium
GCTGTGAGAGTATGGGAATAATAGGACTTTTAATTTGTTCAATGATATTAAATTTTGCAATGCTTATGACTTTAAGTTACAAAAATCATTGCATTGAAGATTTGGAGCTTTCTAAAAAGAGAATGCTTAGAAGAAAGCAAGGTGAAATATTAGAAATTTTATATCGCATTCAAGAATTAACAGACTATAGAAAAAGTTATTCTAAGGAAGCAGTACAAGAATATGTAAATAAAAAAATAGAACTAAACACAACCACTACCAATGAGAATGTTTAGTTCATTGAAAGAATTTATATCAATTCACTTCAATTTAATTTTAACATAAATTTTATTGAAGTGCAACGGAGGAAAAACAAATGAAAAGAAATATAGTAGATATTTTAGAACCTTATAAGTTAGTAAAAAAGAAAATAAGAGATTATGGCACATTCATTTTATATCAGGTATATGGAATTAAAGAGGGAGAAGAGAAAGTTTTATATAAAGTCTGTGAATGGAAATAGGGGGTAAAAGTATGACAAGAGCAGAATGGCTAGAAGAAAGAAAAAAAGGTATTGGAGGATCTGATGCTGCTACAATACTTGGCTTGAATCCATATAAAACAAATATGCAGTTGTGGGAAGAAAAAACAGGCAAGAGACAAGCAGAAGATATTTCCGAAAAAGAGTATGTCAAATATGGAACAAATGCTGAAGATTTATTACGAGAATTGTTTAAACTAGATTATCCAAAATATGAAGTAAAACACGATGAAAATACAATTATAAAACATCCTAAATATCCATTTTTATTTGCTAGTTTAGATGGAACTTTGATAGATAAAGAAACTGGCGAAATGGGGATTTTAGAAATAAAAACAACAAACATTTTACAAAGTATGCAGAAAGAAAAATGGAAAGAGAAGATACCAGACAATTATTATTGCCAAGTGTTGCATTATCTTAATGTGACAGGTTATTCATTTGTTATTTTGAAAGCACAATTAAAGTATGAATATGATGGAGAAATAAAATTAGATATAAGACACTATAAGATTTTAAGAGAAGAAGTAATTGAAGATATAAAAATGTTAGAGGAAAAAGAAATTGAATTTTGGACAAAGTATGTTGAAACAGATATAAGACCACCACTAACATTACCACAAATATAAAAATGAAAGGAAAAACAATGGCGAAATTATTTAAAAATAGTAAGAATAATACCGATTATTTTGTAATTGACCTTGAAGAATTAACAATGTACAACGAATTACCGCTTTCGCTGTGTGGAGGTTGCTTAAAAGTATTAAATGATAAAGAAAATTTAATTTTAATCCCAATATTGAATGAAGTTTATTGCGAAAAGTGTGGTTATCCTCGTATAGAAGGAATGTATGATTATATTGAAGATAGACCGATTCAAGTTCAGAGAACAAAATTTTATAAAGAATTTTTTGAAAGTATAAATCGAATGGAGGAATAGAATATGGAATTACAAGTTAGTGAAATTAAATCATTACAACCCATTACATTTAATTATGAAGAATTGAAAGTACAATTAATTGAAAAAGTTAATGTGTATAAAAATTTAGTGTATTCAGATGAAAATATAAAGCAAGCTAAGGCAGATAGAGCATTATTAAATAAATTAGGAAAAGCTATAAGTGATGAACGAAAAAGGGTAAAAAATGTGTTGCTAAATCCATTTGTTGATTTTGAAACAAAGTGTAAAGAATTAGAAGCTATAGTAGATGAAGCTTCAAAAAGTATAGACGCACAAGTAAAGGCTTTTGAAGAAAAAGAGGATAATGCAAAATTGCAAGAGATAGTATCTTATTTCGTAACAGTTGTGGGTGATTTTAGCAAAGTACTCGACTTTGACAATATATTTAATGAAAAATGGCTTAATAAAACATATGGTATGGAAAAAATCAAACAGGATATAGATCATGTTATTGCAAAATCTAAAACAGATATTGAGTGTATCGACACACAAATAGAGGAAGAAGATATTAGAAAACAAGTTAAAGATTTCTATTTTAAAAATGTTGCTAATCCAAGTGTATTAAGTTTATCTCTTCAAGAAGGTATGCGAATTAAAGAGAGTAAAAGAAATATTACTGAATTGGAAAACAAAAAAGTTGAAAATAAAAATGTCGATGACGAATCAGAATATTTAGCTATTTTAAATTTTAAAGCATATATAAAAACGGAAGAGCAATTGAATAATTTAAAGA